>CAYQWD010000001.1:0-1206 GCA_964420955.1 uncultured Paludibacter sp.
GCCGCCTTTTACTCCGACAGCCAGATATATTATTGCTTGATGAACCTACCAACCATCTCGATGCCGAATCGGTGGAATGGCTCGAACATTACCTGCAGCAATATGCCGGAACCGTGATTGCTATTACTCACGACCGCTATTTCCTCGATAACGTGGCAGGCTGGATTTTAGAACTCGATCGGGGAGAAGGTATTCCATGGAAAGGAAATTACTCTTCGTGGCTCGAACAGAAAACCCAGCGTATGGCTATGGAAGAGAAACAGGCAAGCAAACGTCGTAAGACACTTGAACGTGAACTTGAATGGGTGCGTATGGCGCCTAAAGCCCGTCATGCTAAAGGTAAAGCCCGTCTCGAAGCTTATGACCGACTTCTGAATGAAGATCAGAAGGAAAAAGAAGAAAAGCTCGAATTGTTTATCCCAAATGGACCTCGATTGGGTAATAAAGTAGTGGAAGCAACGGGTGTGTCCAAAGCTTTTGGCGTTAAACTACTTTTCGAGAATCTGAATTTTATGCTTCCTCCCAATGGAATTGTAGGAATTATAGGACCTAACGGCGCAGGAAAAACTACACTTTTTCGCATGATAATGGGTATGGAAAAAGCCGATGCAGGTAATTTTGATGTGGGCGAAACGGTGCGAATTGGTTATGTCGATCAAAGTCACGTTGATATTGATCCTGAAAAATCGGTTTATCAGGTTATTTCCGGAGGTACAGAATTTATCCGCGTTGGCGGTAAGGAAATCAACGCTCGCGCTTATCTTTCTCGTTTTAATTTCACAGGAGGCGATCAGGAAAAACTTTGCGGAGTGCTTTCAGGTGGTGAACGCAATAGACTGCACCTTGCACTGACACTGAAATCAGAAGCCAACGTTTTGTTGCTTGATGAACCTACCAACGATATTGATGTAAATACGCTTCGTGCTCTTGAGGAAGGACTTGAAGCTTTTGCCGGTTGTGCTGTGGTTATTTCTCATGATCGCTGGTTTCTCGATCGTATTTGTACTCACATTATTGCTTTCGAAGGAAACTCGCAGGTTTTTGTATTTGAAGGTTCTTACTCTGAATATGAAGAAAACAAAAAACTTCGGTTAGGCGATGAAGCTCCGAAACGAATTCGCTATAAAAAACTAATGGTTGGATAAAAAAATCTTTTTTCATGAAAATTATAAAAAAATTTTCATGAAATTTTTTAAATTTTATTTT
>CAYQWD010000001.1:1216-9018 GCA_964420955.1 uncultured Paludibacter sp.
ATGACGGGCAGTTTTTTTTTTAAATTCTGAAGCAGGTGTAAGATGGATTATAATAAAATCAGATATGTAAATCCTGCCAAATTCACACTTGCATACGCTTTGTGCAAAACTCTTGTGAAAAATTTGAAAGGCAGAATGAGGATTTTCTACATTTTTTTCTGATCAATAATTTAATATAGTCAGGAAAATTTCTTAAATCAGTTATTAACATCCACTTGTAATTATGGGAGTTTTACGTGTTGATTTATTAAAATCAGCAATACATTTCAAAAAAAAAATTGTTTTATTTACAATTGATTAAATATCATTAAAGCTTAGTGCGGTTTTAAGAGAAGATTATTATATTTGAATGATGTTAAAATTATTATTTTTCATACTCATTATTTTTTAGCAAAAAATTTGAATAATAAGGTAATAACCTTCCTGTAATCTTACAGAACGCCTGATGTCTTTCGGTTTTTTAAAATGAAATGCTGATTAAATTGTTGTTTATTTGTTAAATCATTCAGTATTTTTTACAAAAAAAAACTTTTTCTGAATTTAGAAAGTTTTTTAATCAGCAACTTAATTATACATGAAAATATTTGTTAGTTTATTAGATTTAAAAAAATGGATTTTAATATGTTAATAATTTAAAGAAAAGAAATCATGAAAACAAAACACAAATTTAATGTAACCATGTTTAAACAACAAAAATCAAAATTTAACACAATGCGCTTTATTTCTTTCGTATTGCTTATGTTATTTATAACTACTTTAAATACAGCTTTTTCGCAAGATTTAAGACAGCAAATTATCAGATTGCATGTTACAAATCAGTTTGCAATAGATGAAACAATTCTGGTTTTTATGGATAATGCAACCGAAGGTTTTGACAATTATGATTCTCATAAAATATCGAATAATAATTTATTAATACCAGAAATTTTCACCACTATTAATGGAGAGCAAATAGTAATAAACTCAATGCCTTATTTAACTGCCGATAAGGATATACAAATTGGATTTAAAACTGGAACTGCAGGAACTTTTAGTATTTTCATCAACGAATTTACAAATTTCCCAGCCGGAACTTTGGTAACATTGATAAACAATATCAACAAAGAATCAAAAATAATTTCCGATGGATTATCTTATTCATTTTATACGGGTGCAATTACGAAAAATGATATGTTTACCTTGAAAATTGATTTACCAAATATTATTAGCGATCCTGAACCCGACCCCAATCCCAATCCTGATCTTGATCCGGATCCCAATCCTGTTCCCAAAATAACTTTTTCAGTGAATCAAAATAACAGAATCGTAATTACCTGCAACGAAGAAATAGCTAAAGGTGCAAAATTCATAATTAGTTCATTAACGGGAAAAGTAGAAATCAACCGGAAACTTACCGAAACAATAACAGAGGTTCAACGTAAACTTCCGGCAGGTACTTATGTAATTACAGTAAACAATGGTGGTGTAATAACTTCGGGTAAAGTTACTGTAGGTAATAATTAGCAAAAAGAATTTAAGAAAATCTAAACTTCAGTCAAAAGGTGTTTCTCGGCGCAATACGATGAACGTACAAACGGAGCGCTTTCGGCAATCAGGAAACCTTTTTCGAGAGCAGAAATTCGGTAAAATTCGAACATTTCAGGTGTACAATATTCTGCAACTTTTATGTGATTACGTGAAGGTTGCATGTATTGCCCGATTGTAATTACCTTGCAACCTGCTTTAAGCGCATCGTCCATTAGTTCAAGCACTTCTTTTTTGGTTTCGCCAAGTCCAACCATAATGCCGGTTTTGGCTACACAACCTTCAGAAGCTAAATATGACAGAACCTTCAAACTCGTGTCGTATTTAGCTTTTGTACGTACAAAAGGCGTAATGCGTCGTACTGTTTCGAGATTGTGCGAAATCACATCCGGTTTTTCGTTGATGATCAGATCGATCAATTCCGTTTTACCATCAAAATCGGGAATTAGCACTTCGAGAGTTATTTTCTGATTCACTTCTTTAATGCACCGAATAGTTTCAGCCCAAATTTTTGCTCCCCTGTCGGGCAGGTCGTCTCTGTCCACCGAAGTGATTACGGCATGTTTGAGTTGCATTAAACGAATACTTTGGGCAATTCTTTGTGGTTCGCCAAGGTCGGGTGGGAGTGGACGACCAGTCGCGGTATTGCAAAATTTGCAACTACGTGTACAAATTTCACCCAAAATCATTAAAGTGGCAGTGCCTTTGCTCCAACATTCGCTTTGGTTTGGGCAACGTCCACTTTTACAAATGGTATTTACGCCGTGTTTCTTAATAATGTAACTTACGTTGCCATATTCAAAATCGCTGTATATTTTATTGCGCAACCATTCCGGTTTTCTGAGATAAGCCATAATCTTTTATCCGAGACAAATGATATTTTTAACATTTCGAGTACAAAGATAACTATTTTGTTTTATTCACTCTTACCTCAATTTTTCACATTTTGCTATAAATAAACGCAAGTATAAAAAAGCTTCTTAACCAATTATTTTTGCTAATTTTGCAGATTGTAATCAAAATAGTTGCATCTTTTTGAAATATTCAAGGTATGAAAAGAATACAACCCACCGGAATTATTTTATTAATTATTATTGGATTTTTTATTAATTCCTGCGCAAGATTTTTTCCGGGTCGCCCCAACGATTTAAACGAGGTGCTAAAAAACGGACGTCTGGTTGTACTTGCTGACAGTAACAATCTGGGCTTTGCCCTGCAGGGCGACAGTATTTTTGGTTTTCAGTACGAAATAATAAAAGCTTTTGCAGACTCACTGAACGTAGAATTGATTATTACAGACATTACCGATTTTAAGGAAGCTGTTCGAAGTATCGAAACGGGCAAAGCGGATATTATTGCAAGTATAATACCTGTAACCACTGCCTATGCCGACCATTTATCATTTTCAGAACCATTGTTTCAATCATCGTTGATGTTGGTGCAGAACAAAGGGAGTGATTTTATGCCCCGCAATATCATCAGTACACAAGCTCAGCTTGCAAACGAAACTGTGAATGTAACGTTAAATTCGAAATATAAGCTGCGTTTGCAAAATTTATCGGACGAAATTGGTGATACGATTCATATTGCCGAATTGAATGATGTAACTAACGACAGTATTATCAAGCTTGTAGCTGCCGGTGATTTTAAATTCGCAGTTTGCCCGGCTTTTTTTGTTAATTATTATGCTGATGTTTACCCAAATTTGGATTTTACGGTGCCTGTGGGTTTTTTACAAAATTTCAGTTGGGCAGTACACGTAAATTCAACGCAACTTGTTGAAAAACTGAACGAATTTCTTGTAAATTTTATTGATAGTTATGAATACCGAAAAATTTACCGGAAATATTTTTAATAAAGAATGAAAATATAAACTAAATTAACGATAAACAATACATTTAAAAAAATTGATCTTAGTACATGACAAAAAAATAGAACGCAGATTCACACGGATTTAGCGGATTAAAGCTGATGTAATACAAAAAAACGGATTAAATCTTGCAAGCAAGATTGGATTAAGATAAGTAACTGAAATCATCTCGCCAAAGGCGAGATTAAAATCCGTTTTATCAGCGTAAATCAGCTTTCTATTTTCTTCAAAATCATATATATATATAAATTTTTGTCATGTACTTAGAAAATAGATAGTAAATAAAAAATTATTCATTGTACATTTTAAATTGTAAATAAAATAATGCCATTAAATATACCTGTTACATTACCCGCAGTTGATATTTTACGAAATGAAAATATTTTCGTAATGGATTCAGACCGAGCTTCAAGGCAGGAAATCCGTCCGTTGAAAATTGTGATTCTGAACCTGATGCCGATAAAAATTACTACAGAAACTGACTTAATACGGTTACTTTCGAACTCACCTTTGCAAATAGAAATTGATTTTTTGCACATGGAAAGTCATAGTTCAAAAAATACACCAATAGAACATTTAATGATGTTTTATAAAACTTTTGAAGAGATAAAAAAGACCAATTATGATGGTATGATAATTACGGGGGCGCCTGTTGAGTTAAAACCATTCGAGGAAGTGAACTATTGGCAAGAACTAACTTGTATTTTCGATTGGGCGCGAAATCATGTAACATCTACTTTCTTCATTTGTTGGGCTGCACAGGCAGGATTGTTTTATCATTATGGAATTCCGAAATATTCGCTCCAAAAAAAGATGTTTGGTGTTTTCGAACATCGAACAAATAATCCTTTGAACCCGATTTTCAGGGGTTTCGATGATATTTTCTATGTTCCACATAGTCGACATACCGAAGTCAGAACTGAGGATATTCTGAAAAATTCTGAACTCACACTGCTGTCAGATTCGCCTGAATCAGGTGTTTATATGGTTATGGCACGCAATGGCAGGGAATTTTTCATAACAGGTCATTCCGAGTATTCACCTTTGACGCTTCATAATGAATACAAACGCGATGTAGCAAAGGGATTGCAAATTGAAATTCCTGTAAACTATTATATCGACAATAATCCTGAAAATGAACCACTGGTGCGTTGGCGCAGCCATGCGAACCTTCTTTTTACAAATTGGCTCAATTATTTTGTTTATCAGGAAACTCCTTTCAATCTGGAGGAAATACATTAGTAAGCTCTAATCCTTAAAGATGGATAAGAAAAAACCTGTCCCTTAGAAGCAAATAAAAATATTCGTATTGTTACATAAGATAAAACAAAGTAAATTTAATGTCAAATGTTATAAACAAGACTAATTTTTATTCACCTTCAGGGGTTAGGGGTCGTTTTATCGAACTGCTTTCACCTGCCAAAAATCTCGATTGTGGACTTGCAGCTGTAAATCATGGCGCTGATGCTATTTATATTGGCGCTTCGAAATTTGGAGCAAGAGCATCGGCTGGAAACTCAATAGAGGATATTGAAAAATTGATTTCTTACGCTCATAAATACAGAGTAAAAGTTTTTGTTGCATTAAATACGATACTCACCGATAATCAGCTTGTTGAAGCAGAAAAACTTATTGCACAAATATACAGCGCCGGAGCCGATGCACTTATTATTCAGGATATGGGGATTCTGAAAATGAATTTGCCACCAATTGCTTTACATGCCAGTACTCAAACCGATAATAGAACAGTAGAGAAAGTACTTTTTTTACAGAATGCAGGTTTCTCGAGAGTTGTTCTTGCACGTGAGCTTTCGCAGAAACAAATTTTAGAGATTTCCACTAAAACAAAAGTTGAATTGGAAGCATTTGTTCACGGCGCATTGTGTGTGAGCTACAGCGGACAATGTTATTTAAGTCAGTCCATGACAGGACGAAGCGCGAATCGGGGTGAGTGCGCACAGTTTTGCCGGTTGCCTTATAATTTGGTCGATGCTGAAGGTAAAGTAATCAAAAGAAAAAAGCATTTGCTTTCGCTGAAAGACCTTGATTTGTCAGATTACTTGCAGGATATGATAGAAGCAGGCATCACATCGTTTAAAATTGAAGGCAGGCTCAAAGATATTGATTATGTGAAAAACATTACAGCATTTTATCGTAAAAAACTCGATGCTATTCTCAATAAAAATACAAACTTCAAAGGAGCTTCTGTCGGAAAAACAACTTTCTTTTTCGAGCCTGACCCCAATAAAAGTTTCCGGCGAAACGCTACGGATTACTTTTTCAATGAACGTAAAAAAGGGATATTTACACCCGAAACTCCAAAGTCATTAGGAGAAGAAATAGGACTGACAACACATTTAGACAAGAATTTTTTTGAAGTCGAGAATGGAATTATATTGAACAATGGCGATGGTTTGTGTTATTTAAACTCAAAAGGTGAGTTAGAAGGTTTCAGATTAAATAAAACGGAAAATTATAAGACTGGGAACAGGGCAGGAGTGAAGTGTTATCCGATGACGATGCCAGATCTAAAAACCGGAACTTTAATATACAGAAATCAGAATCAGGTGTTTGATAAAATCCTTGCCGGAAAAACATCGGAACGGAAAATTGCTGTTGTGATTGAATTTTCAGAAACTGAAACCGGATTTTCTTTAAAAGCGACAGATGAAGAAGGCATTTCTACTCAAATATTTGTTGATGCAGTAAAACAACCGGCTTTAAAGCCCGAGGCAGTTTATGAAAATATTCGTAATCAGTTGTCGAAACTTGGAAATACTATTTACGAAGCATCGGAGATTCGAATTAATAACTTCAAACCATGGTTTTTTACATCATCGCAACTTGGAGAATGGAAGCGCATGCTTATCGAACAACTTGAAATAGAGCGTGCATCAGCATATAAACGTGAGGTTAGAAAGCAAGATATCCAACCTGTTTATCCTGAAAAAAAACTTTCTTATCTTGGAAATGTTACAAATCATCTCGCTGAAAAATTTTATATAGAACATGGTGTTGAAATAATTGAACACGGTTTTGAAGTAAAGGCACAAGAAGGCGTTCCGCTTATGTTTACTCGTCATTGCATAAAGTATGAAATGGGATGGTGTCTGCACGAAGGTGGTAATTCAAACTTTAATGAACCATTTTTTCTTACCTATAAAGAACAAAAATTTGAATTGAAATTTGATTGCAAAATGTGTGAAATGCAGGTTTTGAAAATATAATCGTTACAGTATTAATTTGATTGAAGACTGATTTTATTATCAGTGCCGAAAAAATGTTTCATCAACTTTTTGTCTTTTTTCAGATATGCTCTGTAAGGTTCTGATTGTGAAAGCAAAATAACTTTAATTAAAGGACTGAATAAATACGCGAGTATTTTTTTAATAACAGCAATTGAATGGTTTGTTTTCTCGAAATAACTTTCGATAGTGTCATTTCTGAAATGCAATAGATTCTCAAGAACATCACCATCGGCATAATATCCGCAGTGAAAATTCTTTTCAGCGAATGCAAATTGAGGAAAATTCAGTTTGCCTAATCCGAAAATTCTGAAAAAACGTTTTAGAAAGTTCTGATAAGAAATACAACATTTCTCACCTCCGCCAAGATTGAAAATTTTGCTGTTAAGTTCTTCAATGTGATCAAGTGCATTCACTATTGCCCGTGCCGTATCTTCCGGTGTGCAAATTTCCAGTTTTGTATCAAGAGGCATGTGAAACATAAGTTTCGACATTTTGTGGTTTTTCATGATTGCAGCCAATCTGAAAATTGTCCAGTTCAGGTTACTGTTCTGCACCAATGTTTCCGCATCCAATTTCGATTGTCCATAAATATCTCCCTCACTGATTTGTAAATTGTCTGAAACAGAAATATTAGGATTCAAAACCCTGTCGCCATATACCGAAATAGATGAACTGTACATGAAAAATGCTTTTGGCGATGTTTTTTTTATTTGTTCTATCAGATTTCGTGTGCCTTCTACATTTATTCTTTGTGCAAGCACAGGAAGTTTATCAGCAGCAGGTGGTATAAGCGCTGCCAAATGTATTACTACATCTATGTCCGAGGGGATTTTTTCTATTTCTTTCTTGCTTGTTATGTCTCCAAAAATGAAACATGCATCTTTGCAATATAACTTTTTAATTTGGTTCGACTTTTTGTTTGCAATATCAAAGATATTTAATTCGATACCTGACATTAAACTCAGTATTTTTAAAACTTCCGTTCCTACAGTGCCTGAAGCTCCGGTAAGCAATATTTTTTTTCCTTGCATCATTTTTATTTTTGTAAACAAAAATATGGTGTAATTTCAAGGAATTAGTCAGAAATTTAAAGTTTGGAGTTAAAAAACTTATGTACTATAAGCTGTACCAATAATTTAATAATGTTAATTATCAAACAT
>CAYQWD010000001.1:9028-14526 GCA_964420955.1 uncultured Paludibacter sp.
GTCATAATACATCCTTTCATGCATTCCAAACACTTTTTGATAGATGTGAGTAACTAAAGTGCAGAATTAACGATAAATTGTTTCCTTATTAACTTAGCTATGTTTGCCAAACTAAAACATTATATGAAGCACATAACTTTATTTTTTTGGTAAAGGCATATAAACCAAAAAAATGGTGGAATTAAAAAAATAACATTCAAAATTGAAAATTTGAAGCATCAAAGAACAAGTTTTCCCCTGAAACCCCGTACTCCATAATAAGAATCTGCACCATTATGATAAGTAAACACATGATTATAACGGCAATCACAAAAGAGTGCACCTCCGAGTTTGCGTATTTCACCCGGAGTTTTTATCCAACTTGAAGTTTTCAGATCGAATTTTCCGAATTTTTGAAGGTTACGGTATTCTTCCTCCGATATTAGTTCAATTCCCATTTCCGATGCCATATTTACTGCGCTGTCGGCTGGTTTGTATTCTTTTCTTTTTTCGAGTGCTTCATGGTCGTAACAAATACTTCGTCTTTGTTTTGGAGTTTCTGCCGAGCAATCTATAAAAATAATACTCCCGGAGTTTTCTGCAATTTCAACCACATCGGGTTCGCCGCCGGTACGTTCCATCTCCATGAGCGACCAAAGTTTTGCAGAATTATTCTCAAGTTTATGTTGAATAAAATTCCAGTCAGAATTTGGATGTCTGCTCATATTCTTATCGAATCGAGTTTTAAGTAATTTTATGAAATCAGTGATTTGGTCTGAAGATAATTGATTATTTGCCATCTGTGTACAATTTAATTTGAAAGCCCATTAATCCCTAAATGTCAAAAATTAAGGGTATTTCTATTTGATTACTAATATAAAAGCATTCCTGTTTGTATCCAGATTTATTGAATTTAATTTTGCTTAATTGAATGATTTTTTCAAATAAACAAATTTATGTAAGGATAGTTTGTTTTTTATCATTGTTGTCCGCTAAAAATCATTAGAATTTTCGCTTCGCTATGAATGACAGCATTTTGTATTGAATTTGTTAATATAACCAGCTGATTGTCAACTCGAATGAAGTGAGAGATCTCATTTTAGTCATTCATATTTTCTATACCGGACAACACTGGTTAATCAATAGCATTAATCCAAAAATCCCTGCTTTTTCAGAACATTCAGATATTTTTCTGAGAAAAACTCATTATTTTTCTTTGTGTAGCGCACATCGGTAAATACTTGTGCTAGTGTTTGTTTTTTATTTTCCTCCACAAAATTTTTGTAAAATTCAAGTTGCTCTTTTTCGCGATACAAAGCATCAATTTTTTCAGGAGTAAAATCTTCATATTTTTCAAAATGAACAACCGATTCCAATGGAAGTCTGTCAGTTACAGGAGGATTGTCGGCAGGATACCCAACAGTAATGGCAGTTACCGGGACTACTAATTTTGGTAAATTGAGAATTTCAATAATTTCACCTGCATTGTAAGTGGCTGTTCCTAAGTAGCAAATTCCTAATCCTTCGGTTTCGGCTGCTACAGCAAAAGTTTGTGCAAATATTATAGCATCGATAGCAGAAGCCATAAACGACTGAAAATTTTCGTAACCTGGCTCAGCATCGCGTTGTAAACACCATTTGTTAAAACGGTTAAAATCAGCACAAAAGGTAAGTATCGCAGCCGAATTGTTTACCATGGGTTGATTGAAATGTGTAGGCGCTAATTGCATTTTTATTTCTGCATCAGTAGAAACTACTACACTGTAAACTTGCATATTGCCTGTGTTCGAGGCTTGAGCTGCTGCGCTAAGTAGGCTTTTGAGCAGTTTTGTGTCAATCGGTTTTTCAGAATATTTACGAATGCTTCGCCTTGTTGTTAAAAAATCTGTTATGTTCATGCCGAAAAATATTTTTTACAAAGATATTCAGAAAACACCAAATCATAAACAAATACCAAATAAGATAAAAAATTAAAACCTGCTGACTTTTCATCAAATAATTCGGTCGAAAATCCTGAATTTATAATTATTTCAATAACTTTGTATTTGAATTGACAATAGTAGTTTTAACAATATATTCTTGTAAATAATTTAAAATCAACAAAATATGGCATTGAATATTGGTGATAAAGCCCCTGAAATTCTTGGATTAAATCAGGATGGCAAAGAAATCCGATTATCTGATTTTTCAGGAAACAAAATGGTATTGTATTTTTACCCAAAAGATAACACACCAGGTTGTACAGCTCAAGCATGTAGTTTGCGCGATGGTTACGATGAATTGCGAAAGGCTGGCTACGAAGTTATTGGAGTAAGTGCTGATAATGCATCATCGCACAAAAAATTTATCGAAAAACAAAATCTCCCATTCAATCTGATAGCTGATACAGATACAAAACTTTCTGAAATTTTTGGAACATGGGGCGAAAAATCGATGTACGGACGTAAATATATGGGTATGTTCCGAACTACTTTTGTAATTAATGAAGAAGGAATTGTGGAAAAAATAATTTCACCCAAAGAAGTAAGTACTAAAAATCATACTGAACAAATACTATGAGAAGCAATTTTAATCCATGGCATCAGGTGGTGCCACACACAGATAAACCTGATGTTGTTAAAGGAATTATTGAAATTCCGAAGGGAAACCGTGCCAAGTACGAACTCGACAAAGAAAGCGGACTTTTGAGGCTCGATAGAGTTCTTTATTCATCGGTTTATTATCCGCATAACTACGGATTTATACCTCAAACATACTGCGATGATAAAGATCCGCTCGATATTATGATACTCTCGCGAATCGAAGTTGTGCCATTGTGTATTGTGGAAGCTAAAGTGATAGCAGTAATGCGAATGCTTGACAATGGCGAAGCTGATGATAAAATTATTGCCGTTGCAGCAGGCGATCCAAGCGTAAATCATTATAACGATGTATCTGACTTGCCTCCTCACATGATTCAGGAAACAATGAGTTTTTTCGAGGATTATACTAAATTGGAAAATAAAACTGTTGTGGTCGAAAAATTTTTCGACAAACAAACTGCAATGGAAATTATCGAAGATAGTTTCAAACTTTATAAAAAACATTACGGCGAATTACACAAGTGGTTTTTTGGACAGTAATTAGTTGTTAAAAAAATATTCAAAAATAGTCTTTTGAGCGCCGAAAGGAATCAGATGGCTATTTTTTTTTGTCATTCATTGTTAAATTTTGAAAAAAGCATAAAAAGTAATTAAACTGAAAACTTCCAGGTTTGTCAAATATAATAACAAACAAATAATAATTATTTTAATAATTCAGGATCATGAAAAAAATTGGTTTAATTTTTTTAGCAACTTTATTCACTTGTAATTTTACAATATCAGCTCAAAACAGGGTGATTGAAAAAAACTACGAAATGAAAAAAGAGAAATGTGAAGAACATGGAGAAAAAATGAAAGAAAAATTATCAGCAAAAAAACGTGCAGGTTATATGGCAGTTGATTTGGAGCTTACAGAAGCGCAACGCAGTAAATTAGAAGCTCTATTCGAAAAACAGGACAAACAGCGCGAAGAACATCAGGCTGAAATGAAAAAATTACGTGAAAAACACATGACTAAAATGGATGAGCAACGTAAAGCAAATGATGTGGAAATGGAAAAAATTCTTGGAGTAGAGAAGTACAAAGTGCTGCAAGAAAAAAGAGCTGAACGCAAGAATCGTTTTGAGAAAAACAAGCAGAAGAGAATTGAATTTCGAGAAATCGAAAGACCAAATGAAGGAAGTGTAGAACGGCGTATTGAAAAAAGAATTGAAATCAGAAAACCCCACGTTAATACTCAGAACTAATACGTCCTATTATTCGTTTTTTTTAAGATTAAAGTTTTTTATTAAAGAGATTATCATCGCCAGTGCTGATAATCTTTTTTTTTGAATTTAGTGATAATTCAATTTCAGATTCTTTAAAAGCAGGCTTTCATGCGCTGCAAAATTTCATTATCTTTGCAGAAAAATAAAATATGATAAAAATTGAAGTTAATGTGTTTATTATCAAAATTTTATTTTTTTGAATCGATACACCAAAATTCAAATTAAAATGATTCAATTTTTTCAGACTCCTGCCCAACATGTTTTAGTGGTTCAAAGCAAAAACAATTTGTCGACCGAAGATGTAAGTAAATTAGAATGGTTATTTAGCGATGCAAAACTGGCGAACCAAACCACAATCAGTGGTTATTACATCGGTCCGCGCCGCGAAATGATAACTCCATGGAGTACGAATGCCGTTGAAATCACTCAGAATATGGGTATCAGCGGCATTCTTCGTATAGAGGAATTTCGTTTGGTACCTGATGCTTCCGCTGCTCAAAGTTGTTTAGAATATGATCCTATGCTCGAGCGGATTTATTCGGGATTGAATCAGGATATTTTTACGATTAATAAACAGCCTGACCCCATCTTGTTTATTGAAGATATTGCAGCTTATAACGAAATGGAAGGTTTGGCTCTCAGTGCCGATGAAATTGAATATCTGAATAAAGTGAGCATTAAAGTTGGTCGTAAGTTAACCGATAGCGAGGTTTTTGGTTTTTCGCAGGTAAACTCTGAACACTGCCGCCACAAAATCTTCAACGGACTATTTATTATCGATGGAGAGGAAAAAGAACTTTCACTATTCAAACTTATTCGTAAAACATCGGAACAAAATCCAAATAAATTAGTATCGGCTTACAAAGACAATGTAGCTTTCAATGCCGGTCCGAAAATTGAACAATTTGCACCTGCCAGTGGCGACAAGCCCGATTTTTTCCAAACAAAAGAAATTGATTCAGTTATTTCGCTGAAAGCAGAAACTCATAACTTCCCTACAACCGTAGAGCCTTTCAATGGAGCCGCAACAGGAACGGGAGGTGAAATTCGCGACCGGCTCGGTGGAGGTAAAGCCAGTTTGCCTATTGCAGGAACAGCTGTATACATGACTTCGTACACTCGTAACGATAAAAATCGTGCTTGGGAAAATAATATTGCACCTCGTAAATGGTTGTACCAAACACCCGAACAAATTCTGATCAAAGCTTCAAATGGAGCTTCGGATTTTGGAAATAAATTCGGTCAGCCACTTATATGCGGTTCGTTGCTCACTTTCGAACATCAGGAAAACGATAAGAAATTCGGTTACGATAAAGTAATTATGCTTGCCGGAGGTGTTGGTTTCGGAAAACTCAAAGATGCTTTGAAAGGTACTCCAGAGCCCGGCGAAAAAGTGGTAGTGATGGGTGGCGACAATTACCGCATTGGTATGGGTGGAGGAGCAGTTTCTTCTGTTGAAACAGGTCATTATGATAATGCAGTAGAATTGAACGCGGTGCAACGTGCAAACCCTGAAATGCAAAAACGCGTTGCAAATGTTATTCGTACTCTTGCCGAGTCCGATGAAAATCCAATTGTGTCAATTCATGATCATGGCGCTGGCGGACATCTTAACTGCTTATCTGAATTAGTGGAAACAACCGGTGGGAAAATTAATGTTGATGCACTT
>CAYQWD010000001.1:14548-25491 GCA_964420955.1 uncultured Paludibacter sp.
AGCGCCAAAGAAATAGTTGGTAACGAAAGCCAGGAACGCATGGGCTTACTTCTGAAAAAAGAAAATATTGATTTAGTAAAAACAATTGCTGAACGTGAGAGAGCGCCTTTTTATGTTGTAGGAGAAACAACAGGAGATATGGATTTTGTTTTCGAACAAAATGATGGACAAAAACCGATTGATTTAAAATTGGAATACTTTTTTGGTAAACCTCCAAAAACTGTTATTAATGATAATACAATAACCGAAAATTTTAACAAACCTGAAATTGCTGAAGAAAAACTGCAAAGCTATATCGAAAACGTACTACAAGTTGAATCAGTTGCCTGTAAGGACTGGTTGACTAATAAAGTAGACCGCTCAGTAACCGGTAAAATCGCCCTCCAGCAATGCGCCGGAGAAATTCAGTTACCTTTGAATGATTTAGGTGTTGTTGCACTTGATTACCGTGGTACAGCCGGTATTGCTACTTCTATCGGACATGCGCCATTGGTAGCAATGGTCGATTCTGAAGCCGGTTCGGTTATGGCAATTGCAGAAGCATTGACAAATATAGTTTGGGCGCCATTAACTGATGGTTTGGATAGCGTATCATTAAGTGCAAACTGGATGTGGCCATGTAAAAATCAAGGTGAAGATGCGCGACTTTATAAAGCAGTTGAGGCTTGTTCAGATTTTGCATGTACACTGGGAATTAATATTCCTACCGGCAAAGATTCACTTTCGATGACTCAGAAATACGGAGATGAGAAAGTATTCTCTCCCGGAACGGTGATTATTTCAGCTGGTGCCGAAGTGTCGGATGTGAAGAAAGTAGTTTCGCCTGTGTTGGTAAACGATGAAAAAACAGTTATTTTCTACATTGACTTTTCATTTGATAATCATAAGTTAGGTGGTTCGGTTCTAGCACAAACGCTGAATAAAATAGGTGACGAAGTGCCAACTGTAAAAGATGCTGAATATTTTAAAGCGGCTTTTGATAGCATTCAAGAAATGATTGCCGGCAATCTTATTCTGGCTGGACACGATATTTCGGAAGGTGGTATGATTACTGCTTTGCTCGAAATGTGTTTTGCCAATTCGAAAGGTGGCTTGAATGTAAACCTCGATTATATTGCCGAAAACTCACTCGTAACCATGCTATTTGCCGAAAATCCGGGTGTGCTGATTCAGGTGAAAGACCGCAAAGCCGTTGAAAAAATTCTGAATGAAAATGGCGTTGGTTTTGCACGCATTGCCACCCCAATTGCTGAACGACGTTTGGAAATTACCCGTAAAAAAGATTCATACTCATTCTCGATTAACGATTTACGCGATTTGTGGTTCAAAACATCGTATTTGCTCGACTGCAAACAGAGTGGGGAAATTTGTGCTCAGTCGCGTTACAGCAACTATAAGAATCAACCTCTGGAATTTGCATTCAACAGTTCATTTTTAGGTAAATTCTCACAGTTTGGTATTTCTCCTGATCGTAAGCAGAGCGGTGTAAAGGCAGCCATTATCCGCGAAAAAGGAACCAATGGCGAACGTGAAATGGCTTACGCATTGTATTTAGCCGGTTTCGATGTGAAAGATGTTCACATGACCGACCTTGCTATTGGCCGCGAAACTTTGGAAGATGTAAACATGATTGTTTTCTGTGGTGGATTTTCCAACTCCGATGTTTTGGGTTCGGCAAAAGGATGGGCAGGAGGTTTCCTGTTCAACGAAAAAGCAAAAGTTGCACTGGACAATTTCTACAAACGTACAAACACGCTTAGTCTTGGAATTTGTAATGGATGCCAGTTGATGGTAGAATTATTTGGAACTGCCTCCCAATCTTTCAATGGAGAAGTTGGAACAAGCTCTAATTCGATGTTTGGTGAGGTTAAAATGCTGCATAATGACTCTCATAAATTCGAATCCGGCTTTGTGGGTTTGACTATTCCAGAAAACAATTCTGTAATGTTTGGTTCGCTCAGCGGAAGTAAATTGGGTGTTTGGGTTGCACACGGTGAAGGAAAATTCTTTCTGCCTAAAGCTGAAAACGAATACAACATAATTGCTAAATATTCCCACTCGGGTTATCCTGCCAATCCGAACGGCTCAGATTACAACACAGCCGGTATTTGCTCAGCCGATGGACGACATTTGGCAATGATGCCTCACCCTGAACGAGCCATTTTCCCTTGGCAATGTGCAAATTACCCTGCCGATCGTAAAAATAGCGACCAAATTACTCCATGGGTAGAAGCGTTTGTAAATGCACGGGTTTGGGTGGAAAAGAATAAATAAGAGACCCCTAACCCCTGAAGGAGATAATATAAACCCTGCTTTTGAATATGGTGGGATTTTTTTGGGTATGTTTTTTGTTGCTCTTAAATAACACAATTCGTTATAAACAAATATTTTTTACATGCAAAAATATATTTCAGTTTTGTCGCTGTTTTTATTGTCGTTTTTTTTTCTGTTATCTGCTCAAAGTACTAAAATCCCTGCATTTCCAGGAGCCGAAGGTGGTGGTGCTTATGCTACAGGAGGCAGAGGCGGACAAATAGTTTATGTAACAACGCTTGAGGATGACAGGGAAATAAAAGGTTCACTGCGTTGGGCAATCGGACAGCGAAGCCCGAAAATAATTCTTTTTAAAGTAGCAGGTATTATCGATCTGAAATCGGAATTGAAGATTTCGAAAGGAGATGTTACAATAGCCGGACAATCTGCACCCGGCGATGGCATTACTATTAAAGGTTATCCGGTAATAATTGGAGCCGATAATGTAATATTAAGATATATGAGATTCAGAATGGGCGATGAAAATCAGGTTCAGGACGATGCACTTAAAGCAAATGGCGTTAAAAATGTAATTATTGATCATTGTTCAGTAAGTTGGAGTACTGATGAGTGTGCTTCGTTTTACGACAATGAAGATTTCACTTTGCAGTGGTGTATAATTTCCGAAAGTCTGCGAAATTCGATACACAAAAAAGGCGCTCATGGTTTTGGAGGAATCTGGGGAGGAAAAAATGTAAGTTTTCATCATAATTTACTGGCACATCACGATAGTCGAAATCCGCGTTTCAACGGATACAAACGTTCAGGTTTGGGATACCGGAGCTTGCTTGACGAAGACAGGGTTGATTTCAGAAATAATGTGATTTATAACTGGGGCAGCAATAGTTCTTATGGTGGCGAAAGTGGAAAATATAATATTGTGGCTAATTATTTTAAATCAGGTCCGGCTACCAAAAAATCGGTAAGAAGCCGTATTACAAGTATCGATATAGATAAAAATCCTGCAATTTCTCCTCCCGGTTTTGGTTTGTATTTTATTGCCGATAATTTTGTTTTCGGATTTGATGAAGTAAATAAGGATAACCGGAAAGGTGTTCATCTTTCAGAAGGTGTAAATTCTGAAATTTGCTTTGTGAAAATTCCGTTTGAGCACGCAGAAATTAAAACACAAAATGCCATGGATGCTTACAGAGATGTTCTCAGGTTCTCTGGAGCATCAATTGCACGCGATGTAATTGATAAACGAATAGTCAAAGAAGTTGCCGATGGAACTTATACCTTTAAAGGATCAAACGGAAGTGTAAATGGTATTATTGATAGTCAAAAAGATGTGGGTGGTTGGGCAGTATATTCGTTTAATCCATCGGATGTAAAACCTGATACCGATGGCGATGGTATGCCGGATTGGTGGGAGGATAAAAATAAACTGAATAAAAACGATGTTGCTGATGGAAATTTATTTACACTTGATAAAAAATACACAAATGTTGAGGTTTATTTGAATCAGATTCACAAATTGAACTGATTTTACAAACAAAACTGGCTTTTGAAGTGTTATTATGTCAAAAATTACACATTTTTTGAACGTTCGTTATACATAAAAGAATTTCATTTGTAGTATTTTTGAAAAAATAATAATTTATAAATTAAAAATTAAAATGAATATGAAAAAAACATTACTATTTTTTGCTTTGGCAATTTTAAGTGTTATAGCAGTTAATGCTAAAAAAGTATGGAATTTAGGTGGCGATTTAGCACTTGCAGCTACTTCACCAGCTTTTCCTCTTAGTGCAGGAATTGGTAACGGAGATGGATCAGCGGGTAATCCAGCATTTCCTGTAATGATTGATGGCTTAGCGATTACAGGTATTTCTTCTAACACTAATATGGGTGCGGTAAATGCTTCTGCAAAAACATTTGGAAGTTACAGTTTTCCTAACAGATTTCAGTTAAACGGTGCAGGTTACACCGGAGCATCCCCAGCTGATGCAGCTCCTTTGGTAAATATGCCTACTCAAAGATATCTGAGTTTCAATGTTAGCGGAAATTCTACTATTTATGCAATAGGAATTTCAGGTTCAAGTTCTTCTGAACGAAGATTATTCGTAACTGATGGAACAAATTTTATTGGCAGTATTACTTTTCCTGCAAGTAATAATTTGAGCGATGGAACTGTTTCATACACAGGAGGTGCAAAAACTTTGTATGTTTTTGGAAATGCTGCAATAAACCTGACTTTACTTTCGGCTACAAATTATGTTACTTCATCTGTAAATAATGTGCTTTCGAGTAATGGTATTTTATTCAATGGTAAAGAAATTATTAACAACAAAAACCTGAATATTGAAGTTTACAATGTTTTAGGTAAAATGGTCGCTTCTTCAAATTCAAACATCAGTACATCAAATTTTTCCAAAGGAGTTTATCTTGTGCGTTCTGAAGGAATTAATGATGTATTAAAAATCAGTGTACGGTAAATTTCTGCTTAAATTCTACAAAAAAAGTTGTCTCTTCAAAGGACAACTTTTTTTATGGAATTTAATTCACACTGCAATCTGAATTAATTTTTTTCTTTCAGTCTCAAAACAATATTCCCGAAAAAAGTACGACCGTGTGCTCTGATTAATTTTTGTGAATTATCTGCAGAGATCCATATTTCAACGGGTCGATTTCCAACGAAAGCGCTCTTTGATGGCATTTGAGGAATAATTTTATAACAAAGTGTTTGCTTTTTATTCTGTTTGAGCATTACTTTTCCTGCGTAAACCACATTAATTTTATAACCCTTTTCTTCGTAAAACCCACTTATAGAAATAATATCACCTTTTTGATATTTGTTAAATTCAATAAGACGAACCAGCATAAAACCGGCAATATAATCGCGAATTTCGGTTGGTGTATCGTATGTTTTTCGGAGTGTATATTTTTTTAAATTTTTATCGTAAACGCTTACCTGAGCTTTTTTCTCTTCATGATTGAAATAAACTATTTCTTCTTTTTCATATCGACCTTCTTTGATACTGCGATAAGAGCGATGAGTTGTTATTGATGCAGTATCAATAAATGCAGTCCAATTATTGTTTAAATAAAATATGCCGGCAATGCCATTAGTGATTGCATTTGCCGAGATTTTGTAACAAATATTTGTTCCAAGTCTGAAAAGAAGTTTATCCACATAAGTAGTTGCACTTCCGATTGTAAGCAATCCCAATTCGGCTACATATTCAAGTTTTTCACCGGTTTCAATTTTTTTATTGTTTTTCAGGTAAATTTTTGTGTTACCATGTGCTGTAACACTCCAAACTAACAAATAAGTAAAAATCAGGATTGTATTTCTCATTCAACAAAATTAAACATTTAACGATTGAAACTTATAAGTAACAATTCTGATTGTTCTTTTCAGTTATTCCTTAGAAGTATTATCATTTAAATTTCTGTGAAGTGTTAGTATTTTACACTACAAATGCCTCGTAATTTTTATTTCTTATCTGAATAAAAATTTTTGATGCTTTAGCGCTGAATTCCGGTTTTACATAGCCCATGCCTATACATTGTTTGTCGGGCATCATGCTGCCCGAAGTAACAATGCCGATATTTTCCGAATTTTCGTTCACAATATTGTAACCATGGCGCGGAATACCTTTTTCAATCACCTCGAAACGAATAAGTTTACGGCTAACGCCTTCATTTTTCTGCTTTTCGAGCATTGGTCGGTCGATAAAATTCTTTCCCTCCACAAACTTTGTAATCCAACCCAGTCCTGCTTCGATAGGCGAAGTTGTATCATCAATATCGTTTCCGTAAAGACAGAATCCTTTTTCAAGTCGAAGCGTGTCGCGTGCCCCAAGTCCGATGGGTTTGATGCCATATTGAGCTCCGGTTTCAAAAAGTGCATTCCATATTTTTACGCCAAATTCGGGATAAAAATACAACTCAAAGCCTCCTGCGCCTGTGTATCCGGTATTCGATATTATTACTTCATCAACTCCTGCAAAATCTCCGGTTGTGAAAGAATAATACGGAATATCAGCCAGATTGACTGAAGTAAGTTTTTGTAACAATTCCGTTGCTTTAGGTCCCTGAATGGCAAGTTGAGCCATATTATCCGATGCATTTTCCAGTTCAGCGCCTTCGGTGTTGTTCGTTACACACCAGTTCCAGTCTTTTTCAATATTCGAAGCGTTTACCACGAGCATATATTTTTGTTCTTCGTATCGATAAACGAGCAAATCGTCAACTATTCCGCCTTTACCATTAGGGAAACAAGAATATTGAGCTTTACCAATCGAAAGCGCAGCTACATTATTTGAAGTAATTTTTTGTAGAAATGAAAGCGCATTGGGTCCTTTTACCCAAAATTCGCCCATGTGCGATACATCGAAAACCCCTACGCCATTGCGTACAGACGTGTGTTCGTCGAAAATACCTGAGTATTCAATTGGCATATTATAACCGGCAAATTCATGCATTTTTGCGCCGAGTGCTATGTGTTTTTCAGTAAATGGAGTTGTTTTCATATTTTGTAAAAAATACGTTATTAAAGTAAATAAGCGATAAGAAATTTTGAATTTTGGAAAATTAGAAACTGAGATTTGGAACGTGGAACCCGAAACCCGAAACATCAACTATTTTCCCATAATTTCTGAAATTTTTACAATCACCATCATAGCTTTTTCCATCGAAGGTATGGGCAAATATTCAAAACGACCGTGAAAATTATGTCCGCCTGCAAATATATTTGGGCAGGGCAGTCCTTCGAAAGAGAGTCTTGCACCATCGGTTCCGCCTCGTATAGGTTTAACTTTTGGTTTTACGCCAATAGCTTCCATAGCTTCAGATGCAATATTTACAATATGCATTACGGGTTCTACTTTTTCGCGCATATTGTAATACTGGTCACGAATTTCCAAAATGGCGGTATCTGCTCCAAACTCGGCGTTAATTTTATTCACCAGGTGTTGCATTTCTTTTTTTCTGCGTTCGAAGCGATCGCGGTCATGATCGCGAATTATAAAATTGAGAGTACTTTCTTCAACCGTTCCCTGCATTGCAGTAAGATGATAAAAACCTTCATAACCTTCGGTATGTTCAGGAGTTTCGTGGCGAGGTAACATTGATAAAAATTGATTTGCTATACGCATTGAATTCAGCATTTTATGTTTTGCGTATCCCGGATGTACATTAATGCCCTTAAAAGTAACTTTGGCTGCCGCAGCGTTAAAGTTTTCATATTCAAGTTCGCCAATTTCACTTCCATCCATGGTATAAGCCCATTCAGCTCCGAAAGCTTTTACATCGAAATGGTCGGCGCCTTGTCCGATTTCTTCATCAGGAGTAAATGCAATCCTGATTTTGCCATGTTTAATTTCCGGATGAGAAATCAAGTATTCCATTGCACTTACTATTTCGGCTATACCGGCTTTATCGTCGGCGCCAAGCAGTGTGGTACCATCGGTAACAATTATATCCTGTCCTTTGTATTGTAAAATTTCAGGATATTTATCTGTTTCGAATACGATAACTTTTTCTTCGTTGAGTAAAATGTTGTTACCATCAAAATTTCTGATAATGCGTGGTTTTATATTTTTCCCACACATATCGGGGCTGGTGTCGATATGTGAAATAAATCCAATGACAGGAATTTCCTTGTTGGTGTTGGCTGGTAAAGTTGCCATTATGTAACCGTTTTTGTCGAGAATTACTTCCTGCAAACCAATGGTTTTTAATTCATCGTAGAGATATTGTGCAAAAACCATCTGACCAGGTGTGCTGGGTGTCAATTTAGTGTTTTCATCAGAAGTAGTAGGGAAACTTACATACTTTAAAAATCGTTCAGTGATATTCATGGATAAAAATTTTTATATTATTAGGGCAAAATTACTTAAATATTTTATCAGTTTCAATGAAGTACGTTTTAATAAGTAAATTTTTTTTTTGGAAGAAATTTTTACTTTGTCATTTGTTCAATGTTAGCTTGGGATGAATTATTGTTAAATTTACGTTTGCAGTTGGTTGCATTAAAAAATGGTTGATGGTTGAAAATAGGATTTTTACTGAAAAATAAGGATTCCGACAAAATATTTGGTATTTTTGCAGGAATAATACAAATCGGACAAATTGTATTTTATGCACCAAAAACTGTTACTTTGAATTATACTTAATTTCACAGATGAAGGAAATCAGAAAATTTATTATCATATTTACGTTGTTTGAATTTTTTTATCCGCAAATTAAAGCTGCCGATTCTGTTTCCACTACATACAAAGATGGAGATTTTGTGTCATATAACCGCGTTTGGGTAAATGCATCTGAAAAAATTTCGAAAAAAGTTGTAGCAGATTTTGTGAATCAAACCCGCTACGATCTTGATAAATTATACTCATGGGGGCTTAAAAATATGAATTTGAGGCGCGAGAAAAGTGAGATTATTGAATTTGAATTTAAATCGACTAGTTACGATGAAAAAACAGGACTCATAAGAGGGGTTGGCGATGTAGTAGTACCTTATATAGCTACATTTAGTAATGTGAGTGTTGATAGCAGGATGGATGTAAATGAATTGCGCGATGGACGTACCAGAGTGAAACTCGAAGTTATGTATTCTGACGCATTTTTAAAAAAAACAACCGGAATGTTTTATCTTGTGCCAGAGAAAAATGGTTGTTGGATGATTCTTGAAACACGTGTAAAATTTGGATGGTTTTTCGATATCTTTATCACACTCCAGAAATATTCACAAATAATGGAGTGGCGATTTACTCAGCTTGTTAACAATTTAAAAGAAGAAGCAGAACTCAGAGCTCAGGTTGAAATGAAAGAATCGAAGTAACTAATTGATGAAACCATATAAGTCAATAAACCATGGTTTATTTTATACAATAAAATATGATAGCCTTTAATTAGATGTAAATTGTAAATTGTAAATATATTTTTAATGTCAGAAACAGGATTACTCGAAAAATTAGAAGGATTACATCATAAGTTCGATGAAATATCGACACTGATAACAGATCCGCAAGTAATTTCGGATCAGAAGCGATATGTGAAATTGAACAAGGAATACCGCGATCTGGAAAAAATACTTAATGCAAAAAAAGAATACGAAATGGCGCTCGCACATTTATCGGAAGCAAAAGATATTTTAGCCAACGAAACTGATACGGAAATGCGCGAAATGGCAAAAATGGAAGTTGACGAAATAGAGCCGAAAATTCCGGAAATGGAAGAAAATATCAAATTATTGCTCATTCCACCCGATCCGGAAGATAATAAAAACGCCATAGTAGAAATAAGAGGCGGTACCGGTGGCGATGAAGCAGCAATTTTTGCCGGCGATCTTTATCGTATGTATGCGAAATATTGCGAAAGCAAAAGTTGGCGAACCGAAATCACAAACATTAGTGAAGGTACTTCGGGCGGATTCAAGGAAATTATTTTTACCGTAACAGGCGAAAATGTTTATGGAACATTAAAATACGAATCGGGCGTGCATCGCGTGCAGCGGGTTCCACAAACCGAAACGCAGGGACGTGTACATACTTCGGCTGCTACAGTTGCTGTTTTACCCGAAGCTGAGGAAGTTGATTTTGAACTGAATCCGGCAGATGTGGAAATGCAAACATCGCGCTCGGGCGGTGCAGGCGGGCAAAATGTGAACAAAGTGGAGACGAAAGTACAATTAACACATAAACCTACAGGAATGGTTGTAGTTTGTCAGCAGGCACGTACACAGCTTGCTAATCGTGAATTGGCAATGCAAATGCTTCGTTCAAAACTGTACGAAATTGAAGTTGCAAAACATCAGGAAGCAATTGCCTCAAAACGTAAAACTATGGTATCAACAGGTGACCGTTCTGCAAAAATCCGCACCTATAATTATCCTCAGGGACGTGTAACTGATCATCGCATCAATTACACCATGTACAATCTTACGGCTTTTGTTGCAGGCGATATTCAGGAAGTGATAGATAAACTGATTGTTGCTGAAAATACTGAAAGAATGAAGGAGAGTGAATTATAAGAATATGTTATTTGAAGATTTGAAGTTTTGATACATCGGGATAGAAGATTTGAAAAATTATGATTTTGATAAAATTTGGATGGTAGCCACAATTTAAAAATTGTTTTTATAAGATAATGTGCAAAAAAAAATCAACAATAGTATTTACCTGATTTATCAATTTTTTTTTTTTGATAGAAGGTACAGCATAGTCATTAAAATATGGTCATAGAAAATCAATAAATTTGAATTTGTTTACTGCTGAATTGTATCCTCATAAACAAATTGCAATAGGAGAAACATTTGAAAAAAAAGAATTTAAAATGATAAAGTCCTTATTGCAATGAAAAATCCTGACTATTTTAGGCAGAGGGTAGAAAAAAGATTTTTGGGATTTGGCTGAATTATTGGATTATTACAGTCATGAACAAATGATTTCGTTCCACAAAGCAAAATATCCAAATCAAATGCATGGAATTTCCATTCCTTTTGTACTTACCTATATTGCCGATGCCGATGAAAGTGAGGACCCCGTAACTCTGAAAATTAAAATAAACTGGATTGAAGTAAAAAAAATTATCAATAAAAGTGTAAGCGATTTTTTTTGATTTAAATATTAAAACAACATATTATGACAAAACAGGAATTATTTGAAAACATACAGCGCAAA
>CAYQWD010000002.1:0-2803 GCA_964420955.1 uncultured Paludibacter sp.
ATTGGCACGCAAACGCATTAAAAGTTTGAAAATTTCTTTGTAGGTTTTAGCGCCAATTCGTCCGGGAATGTCCGAAGGTTCGAAGTGTCTCCAGCTCCATGGCTGCAATGTCCAATCTTCATCGTTCAAAAAAATGCCTCTATACTCTACCGATGGACTTTGAAACGTAGCATAATCAAACGGAATGGTCAACTGATTTTGTTTAAAAGGCGATGTATCACTCCACCAAACCCATGGCGACACGCCTGCAATACGCGAAAGTTCAAGAATTCCGTAAGCTGTACCACGCCCGTTGCTCCCGGCAACATAAATTTTTGTTCCTTGTACCGTTTCTTTTACACAGATATAAAAAGCATCTTTTCGTGATTTTATCTCTTTCAGCGGAATTTTTAATTTCCTGAGTTCATTCATTGCCGAACCGGTTTCGGATAAGGCATCTAACTGAAACACCTTAATCGTTCCCTTATTGTTAGCAACTTCAACCGCCTTTTTGCCCGTAACAAGATACATATCTCCGGAAAACATTTCCAATGCTATTTTTACAACCGGAGTTATTTTTCCATGGGTACAATAAGATACCGGCTCGTTGCCGTTGAACCATGTTAAATTATTTCCAGCTTTAATATGTATGCTGAAAAACAAAATGATTGAAAAAAAAACAATGGTTTTTTTCATGTGAAAAATGGATTTTATGTGTTTTTTTTGGTTTGAAGTTGAAAATCTAAAAAAACCCCCTCCGGCAATAACAGAGGGTATTAAGAATTATTCTTCAATGAAGAAGTGTTCATCTTCGAAATATTCTGGATTGTAGTACGCTTCACCTGGACCCTGGGGCGGCATGGTTGCCAACACAAGCGAAATTTCGTTGTCTAATTGTACTGATATAATTTCCGGTGTGCAATATGTTTCTTTTTTATTGTTGTCAGTTTTCATTTCGCAGGTTTTTTTATTTGATGATTACTTTACTTGTTACATTATTAACTGAAACAAAATACACTCCTTGTGTAAGTTTTATGCATTGTGTTTCATAATCAGAATTTACAATTCCATTCTCCATTAACATTCCAAGTGTATTGTAAACAGCGTAAGAGCTTTTTAAAGGTGCATTTATTACAATTCTACTGGCTGCATTAACATATACTTTTACAATTTCATTACTGTTATTGTCAACATTTGTTGTAAAACCGGGTGCACGAAGAATCAGGCTGAAACGTGAAGAAGTATTTACAGCTTCAGATGTGAATGCGTATTCCGAACCTTCGGTAAGAGCTGTTTCTGAGCTCAGCAGTTTATCTTTCAGAATTACGGATTTTTCTTCTTCTATATTTGAGAGTTGCGATGCTTTAATCACAAAATTTCCCGCTTTTGTAGTTTTAAAGCCAAGTGTAATTTCTTCGTTCAGCGGTAGTTGGTTGTAGCCGTTTATTACCAGCATTTCAGCGCCTATCTGCGAATAAAGTTCAACGGCAGCACGCTCATCGGTAAATTTGCGGGCATCGAAGCGATCGTAGCTGTCCGAAGCATCGGAGTGGGTATATACCAACATTTCATCAGTTACAGCGCCGTTCGAAACCTGCAGGCGGATGCGCTGTGTTTCGGATACTGCCGGAGCACGAAGTAATATTGAACCGGCAGTTTCGTTGTGTTTGCGCATGGCATTGGTGAAGTTCAGTGTTACATTATTCGCCAATGCACGCACCCAGAAACCCTGCATGGGTGGTATATACGATGGATTTGCTGCCTGAGGCACACTTTCATTTCCAGAAGCATTATAAGTCTGGAACTGATAAGCGATGCCGCTACGAGTTCTGAACCATATATTATTTTCTACTTTTTCATTGCCTTCAGGTCTGTTTGCAGTCAGCAAAGCGGCTGCATCGAGGAATGAAGGATAAGGATTACCAACCAGATTGAAACCTGCACTCGTGCTTCCCTGACGGGTAAGATTGATAGCAACAGGACCATCGTTAAGTCTACCAGAGAAAGTGATATTTCCTGTTGAGGTAGGAACTGCTATATAGCCTTTTCCTGCCACGAGTGTAGTTACGCCTGCTGTTACGGGGCTTGAAGTCCATGAGGCAGCGGGTTCATCATATTGATAATAGGTAAAACCTGGAGGCGCTATTGTGCTTACCGGAGAAGAAATATACCAGTTACGAATTGATGATAGATGTTGATTGACAATGGCCGAAGAGACTATTGCATTTCCTTTATTAACAAAAGTTGCTGTGCCATTTTCATTATCCGATTGCAAAGTAAAACTGCCATTATTTGTAAGTGTTCCCCCATCGAGAGTGAGTTTTTTGCCAGGTGTAATAATAACTTCACTTCCTGAATCAAAAGTTAAATTTGTAGCCGTCAAAATCCCAGAAATGGTTAGTTTTGCTGTATTGGCAACAGAAACTGTGTTTGGTAAAGAACGACTGTTCCCTTGTAAAGTTCCGGTTACAGCAACTTCTCCGCCATTTACAGTTAAATTTCCATTATAAGTATTCGAAGTACCCGAAAGTGTAAGTTTGCCTGTACCAACTTTAGTAAGGTGGGTGTAGTTGCCAATAAAGAATGCACCTCCTGAGTTATATCCACCCACATTTGTAATTGTACCTGCAAATTCGCTGTTTTCGTTATTAGCGCCCACACTCCATGTAATATCACGAGTAAGAGCAGATGATTTTCCCCAACCAAGTTTTGTCCCCGATTCCCCTGAAAGCGTTCCTACATTAATGGTTGAAGCAGCACCCTGATTGACATCTAAAAATAAGAAAGCTTTCCCTTTTAAACTTACTTTTGTGTTTGCAAGATG
>CAYQWD010000002.1:2826-6538 GCA_964420955.1 uncultured Paludibacter sp.
ATTTTCAGTAGTTCCTGTGCCATTTAATTCAAGTTCCGAACCCGTTGATAAAGCGCCGGATGCAGCAAAAGTAAAAGTTCTATCAGCATTAGAGGTGTTAAAGCTACCTGATATACCAATTTTAACTCCGGGCGAAGCTGTCATACTGCTTATAGTCGTGTTTGATGTCGAACCAAGAGCTATTGATGAAGATGCATAAAAACTTGTGGATGGAAAAGTCATGCTGCTTGCGCCCGCATTCAATGTTGTGGTTCCATTTACTTCGACTGTATTTCCTAAAACACCTGTTTTGTTTAAAGTGATGTTTCCGCCAGAAACTTGAGTTGTGCCTGAAAGAGCGTTCGTTACTCCTAATGTTAGCGTTTCAGAGCCTGTTAAGTTAATTTGTAAAGAACCATTTCCTGTAAGACTTCCATTACCTGTTATACTGTAATTTGGACCGTTGATTATCACAGAATTGTATAATCCAATTGATAACGCTCTATCTGCAACAACAGTTTTAGTTGTAGCAGTTGCCGGAAAAATTACAGCCTTGTTATTTTGATAAGCAGCCATATCGACCGAAGCAGATGTGAAATTTAAGTCAGTATCATCCCAACTTGTACTTGCCATTCCCGTCCATGTATAAAATTCCGTTGCATGAAATGTCTTAAAATTATCAATTGAAACATTAATATTTGCATCACTACCATTCCCTGCATTTGAAGAGCGGTTGTTTATAAATACAATTTTACTTATATTACTTGCTGAGTTGTTTAAAAATGGCTGATTGTTGGAAGTAACCGTTGAGTTGTCTGATTTTTTTGTAATCGTTAAAGCAGTTACAATTTTGGTTGTAAAATTAAGTTCAGCCTTTAAATTAAACCATTCACCAGTTTGGTAATTCAAATTTAATTGAGAACCGGAGTTGCGAGTATTAGTTACCGTTATATTTGAACTTCCTCTGTGAAATGTAGTAAGATCTATACTGTAAGTTACTGAATCCTTTTGTAAATTCCAGTAGTGAAATTTATTATTGTTTCCGCATACATAGATATTTAATATGTTATTATCACTTGCATCTCGAAGTGTCATACCTAAAGTATTCCTCGAATTAATAGTGCTTGAAGTAATAAAAAAATCATAATCTACAAAAACAGTTGTTGTCGTTCCACTTGAAGGGAAAGTGATGGTACCACCACGTCCACCCGCACCACTTCCGATTAAACTGAGTTGATTTGTAGTTGGATTTGTAAAACTTGAACTGCTGCCGGAAAGTAAAGAAACGCTCCAACCGACAGGAAAACTCACTTTATTTGTAAACGCCTCATTAACAATAAAAGCATTTCCGAATGTATTAATTCCTGCATTTGCCAAAGAAGAAAATAAACAGAAAAGCAAAAATAAAAGCTTAATTTTTCTCATAACATTATTTTTTTAAGTGTTGAATAATTCTGAAAATTCAAAATAAGTATCTTCGTGTGCAAAGAAATGAAAATTGAAAATTCTGATAAATAGAAAATTGTACTGTTTTATGTAAAAACATATTAGTGTAAAAATCTAAATTAAAGTGTGTTATAAAAACACTTATTGTAATTGGCTGAAGATAATTGAAGCTATCTGTTTTAAGTAGATAGGGAGGATAATTCAGATTATTCAATCTACAAATCTGTTCTTACATTCATCTGACTGCTTCAAGCGGTCAGACGTAAGTAAGAATTATGTTAGAGAATTACCGGCAAAAAAATTTTTTTCTATGAACTTGTACATTATTACCATATAAACCATTATAAAAAATATTTTCTTTGTAATCAGAATAATTTTAAATAAATTTTAATATCATGATTCGTAAACATTTCATTTTATTCCTTCTTTTAATTGCTACTTTAACCGGAGAAGCAACTATCAATTTTGCAGGCAATGAGCGAACCAAGTATAACTTTAATTCTGGTTGGTTGCTGCGTATTGGCGATAGCGATAAAGGAACTGCAGAGCTTATCAAACCAACCCTGAACGATAAAACATGGCAAAGCATCGATCTGCCGCGTGCTTTCAACGAGAACGAGGCATTCAGGGTTGCTATCGATGAGCATACAGATACAATTTTATGGTATCGTAAACACTTTCGTTTGCCAAAATCGGCAATTGGCAAGAAAGTTTTTATCGAATTTGAAGGAATTCGGTTTGGAGGAGAGTTTTGGATTAACGGAAAACCATTGGGGATGCATGAAAACGGCGTGATGGCTTTCGGGTTCGATATTACAGAACATGTAAATTACAATGGCAACAATGTGATTGCAGCCCGTATCGACAACTCGTGGCGGTACAAAGAACGTGCAACCGGTTCAACTTACCAGTGGAACGACCGGAATTTTAACGCCAATTATGGCGGAATTCCTAAAAACGTTTTCCTGCACGTTACTCCAAAAGTATATCAAACATTACCATTGTTCAGCAATCTTGGTACAACAGGCACTTATGTTTATGCCCGTGAAATAAATATTACAAAAAAAACTGCGTTCGTTTTTGCCGAATCTGAAGTTAGTAACCAAACAGATATTCCAAAAACATTAACTTACGAAGTGCTGATTGAAGATATGGATGGAAAACAAATAAAGAGATTTTTCTCTCAGGATGTTACTGTAAAAGCCGGCGAAACCAGAACTGTGAAAGCCGGCGCTTTAGTTGAAAATCTGCAATTCTGGAGTTGGGGATATGGTTATCTTTACAATGTTTATACAGTTCTGAATGTAAACGGAGTTCCTGTTGATGTAGTAAAAACCCGTACAGGATTCCGCAAAACAGCTTTCCGCAATGGCATGTTCTGGTTGAACGACCGCGTACTACAACTAAAAGGATATGCACAACGCACCAGCAACGAGTGGCCTGCCGTTGGTATGTCGGTGCCTGCATGGCTGAGCGATTACAGCAACCGATTGATTGTGGAAGGTAACGGAAACCTTGTGCGTTGGATGCATGTTACGCCATGGAAACAGGACGTTGAAAGTTGCGACCGTGTTGGTTTGATTCAGGCGATGCCTGCAGCTGATGCTGAAAAAGATGTAACCGGACGAAGATGGGAACACCGCGTGGAACTGATGCGCGATGCTATTATATACAATCGAAACAATCCGAGTATCATTTTTTACGAAGGCGGTAACGAATCGATAAGCGAAGAACACATGGCAGAACTGAAAGCAGTACGCGATAAATATGATCCTTATGGAGGCAGAGCTATCGGTTCGCGCGAAATGCTCGACAGTAAAATTGCTGAGTGGGGTGGCGAAATGCTTTACATAAACAAAAGCGCCCGACATCCAATGTGGGCTACGGAATACCTACGCGATGAAGGTTTGCGTAAGTATTGGGACAATTATTCTTTTCCTTATCACAAAGATGGCGAAGGTTCGAAATATTATAAATCCACAGTAACCAACCAAATCGTTCAACGACCCGATGCAACAGCTTACAACCGCAATCAGGATTCTTTTTTCATTGAAACCATTATTCGATGGTACGACTATTTCCGCATACGTCCTGGCACCGGAAAACGTGTAAGTTCTGGTGGCGCCAATATTATTTTCTCCGATTCAAATACACATTTTCGCGGAGCTGAAAATTATCGCCGAAGTGGTGAAGTCGACCCGATGCGAATTCCAAAAGATGTATTTTTTGCGCATCAGGTGATGTGGAATGGTTGGGTGGATATAGAAAAACATGGTTCGCACATTGC
>CAYQWD010000002.1:6566-12356 GCA_964420955.1 uncultured Paludibacter sp.
TGTAGGAGGAAATGCTCCCGTACGCCGCCAAACAAAAGATGTGCTGGTAGTTTCAACCGGCGATAAAGTGGAACTGTTTGTAAATGGTAAATCGAAGGGATTTGGTGTTCGCAACCATCATTTTCTTTTTACATTTAAAGATGTGAAATATGAAGTCGGCGTAATTGAAGCAGTGAGTTACGATGTTGCCGGAAAAGAAATACACCGTTCGAAAAAAGAAACCGTAAGCACTCCCGAAAGAATTTCGCTAAAACTTATGCAGGCTCCCGATGGATTTAAAGCCGATGGCGCTGATTTGGTAATGGTTGAAATTGAAGTTGTGGATAACAAAGGTCGGCGCTGTCCGCTTGCAAACAACATGATTACTTTCGACCTGAAAGGCGAAGCCGAATGGCGCGGTGGGATTGCACAGGGTAAAGAAGGGAATTTCATTCTCGATAAAATTCTTCCTGTAGAAGCCGGTGTTAATCGCGTATTGATCCGTTCAACACGTAAAGCAGGAAAAGTAACATTAACTGCTACTGCCGCAGGATTGAAATCTGCATCAATCAACTTTAATTCAAAACCGATACCAGTTCAGAACGGTTTATCAACTTATATCTCAGGTGAGCATCAACCTTCAAACCTCGCGCGTGGCGAAACTCCCAAAACGCCTTCGTTTACGGTAAAAAGAAATTCAATCGAAATAGTAGCTGCAACTGCAGGAAGTAACGAAAACGAGGTTGCCAACAGCTGGGACGACAATGAACTTTCTGAATGGAAAAATGATGGACGACTTCCAACAGGTTGGATAAAATATGAACTTGAACATGATGCTACTGTAAGCGAAGTTGACTTGAAGCTAACAGGCTGGCGAATGCGCTCGTATCCGATTCAAATTTTTGTAGATAACACAAAAGTTTGGGAAGGACAAACCGAAAAATCTTTAGGTTATATTCATTTGCAATTCAAACCTACACGCGGACGTTTTGTAACCATAAAACTTACAGGAGCCAGCGAAGATAAGGATGCTTTTGGCGGAATAGTGGAAGTGGCTGCACAAACTGCCGGAGAATTGGATTTATTTAAAGATCCGAATGCCGCTAAGGCAGAAGGTCAGTTACGCATTGTGGAAATAGATATTTTTCAGGATGTAAAATAAATTTCACTTATTGCTGACAGCGGTTAAAAAAAACCTGTCGGCAGTTAATGAATTGCTATCTTTTAAAAAAAACAAATCAATACAACTTCATGATGAGAAAATTGTCATTTTCAATAGCGCTGTTATTTTTATTTTTCTCCCTCGTAGCTCAGGAAAATAATACAGATGCACGCCTGATTCAATTGTTTAATTTCGATTGGAAATTTAAGTCCGGAGATATCCAAAATGCACAATCTGTAAATTTTAACGATACTGACTGGCGTTTGCTCGATTTACCGCACGATTTTCAGTTCGAACAACCATGGGATAAAGATGCCGGCGGTGCGCGTGGATTTAAAGCTATGGGCACTGGTTGGTACAGAAAAACATTCAACGCAGATACCGCATGGAAAGGTAAACGCGTTTTGCTCGATTTTGAAGGAATAATGCTGCTTGGCGATGTGTGGTTGAACGGCGAAAAAATCGGCAGTTCGGAATATGGCTATCTGGGCTTCGAGGCTGATGTTACAAAATTGCTGAAGTATGATCAATCCAATGTTGTGGCAGTTAGAGCTTCAACCGGAGAGAAAGGCGGCTCACGTTGGTACACCGGCGGTGGATTGTATCGCGGTGTAAATATTGTTGTGAAAAACGATATCGCCATAGCTCGCAATGGTGTATTTATCACTACCCCTTTGGTTACCGATGCGAAAGCTGAAATAAGTGTTCAAGTTGATATAGAAGGATTTCGGGGAAAAACCAACAAACTCGAAATTATTGTTGAGTTATTCTCGCCTGATGAAAAATTAATAACAACTACAAAAGCGCTCGCTCCCACACGCGCCAACCGCTTGATTGAAGAAGTAAAACTGCCGCTCGCTTCCGTTTCAAATCCGCAACGTTGGTCATGCGAAACGCCATATCTTTATAAAGCCGTTGTTACACTTATACTCGATGGCAAATTTGTGGACAGATTAACCGAAAAATTCGGAATACGTACCGTTGAATTTTCAAAAGAATTTGGGTTTAAACTGAATGGTAAAAAAGTTTTTTTGAAAGGTATTTCCAATCACCACGACATGGGACCGGTTGGAGCAGCAACATACGAATCGGCTATTGCACGACAAATGGATGTGCTGAAAAAATTTGGTTACAATCACATTCGTCTTTCCCATAATCCCTATTCAAAATCTTTTCTGCGCCTTGCCGATGAGAAAGGAATTCTCATTGTGGACGAACTATACGATAAATGGAGCAATAAAAGTTACTGGGGCGGTCGGAAACCATGGACAGAATTATGGTTTGATCATCTTACGGAGTGGATTAAACGAGACAGAAATCATCCTTCGGTTATTTTATGGTCGTTTGGCAACGAATTGCAAATGCGCGAAGACCTTGCGGGTTACAATACCGGCGACTGGGGTGTAACTACTTACCGAATGATGGATGTAGTGGCAAAACGTTTAGACCCGACCCGACTTTCGACAGTGGCAATGTTTCCTGCACGCGCCGGAGGCGTAGGCAAAAATCATCCTGATTTTAACACGAAAATTATTCCTCCTGAATTGGCAACTGTTACTGATGTAGCAAGTTTCAATTATCGCTGGATGAATTATCAGGATTATCTGAAACACGCGCCGCACATGATTATGTACCAAAGCGAAGCTACTACAAACGAATTACTGGCTCCATTTTTTGGAATGGACAGAGAAAAAATGGTGGGGCTGGCGTACTGGGGAGCCATCGAATATTGGGGTGAATCGAACGGTTGGCCCAAAAAAGGATGGAGTTATTCTTATTTCAATCACGCACTGGAACCGTTTCCGCAGGCTTATCTCATTAAAAGCGCTTTTTCCGATGAACCGTTGGTGCATATCGGAATTGTGGATAAAGAAAGTGATAAAATGGAATGGAACGACCAAACCATTGGTACGGCTGATGTGTCCTCACACTGGAATCGGGAGAATGGTAAAACATATAATCTTTATACTTTTACAAATGCTGATGAAGTGGAATTGTTCCTGAACGGAAAATCGCTGGGTGTTAAGAAAAACAATAAAGAGATTTCGAAACAAAACATGATTTTCTGGCCGAATGTAACCTTTGCTCCCGGTAAAATTACAGCCGTAGCCCGAATAAACGGAAAAGAAATTGCACGTCATAAGTTGGAAACAACCGGAAAAGCCGTTGCACTGAAGTTTGAAACTGAAAATTCAAACTGGAAAGCCAATGGGATGGATTTGCAGTATGTAAAAGTGTATGCCGTTGATGCCAAAGGACGTAAAGTGCCGACTGCAACCGGCGAAGTTACTTTTGATATTTCGGGTGCGGCAAAACTGATTGCTGTGGACAATGGAAATCATTTTAGCGATGAGCTTTTTGATGGAAACAAACGTATGCTTCACAATGGTTTTGCTATGGCTGTGCTTCGTTCGGACAGAAAAGGCGGCGAAGTTAAAATTAAAGCTGCTGTTAAAGGTTTGAAAGGCGCCGAACTGAAAATGTTTACAAAATAAAGTGTGAAATTTAAAAGTCTCATATTTAAAATCATCTATCTGATAGGCTGTGTGCAACTTTTTGCACAATCAAAGCCTGCGTATGTTTCTATTACGGCGGGATATCACGCAAATTCGGTGTTTAAAGTACAAGAAAAATTGCACGAATTAACTGATGTTGGATTCAGGGTTGCAAAATTTCGCAACGATAAAGCCTGCGCCATAAGTTACACTTTCGATGATGCACTCGAAGAGCATTTCACAATAGTTTTTCCGCATTTCGAAAAGTTGGGCTTCAAAGGAACTTTTTGGGTGAATGGAAATACAATTGAAAACGATGCGCGCAATCGTACTGAAAAACCGCGCGTATCATGGGAGAATCTGAAAATAATGGCTGAACATGGTCATGAAATCTCGAATCATGGTTGGTCGCATAAAAATATGAACAGGCTTACACCAGAGGAGATGAAACGCGAAATTGAGATGAATGACAGCGCTATATTTAATAATACGGGATTTTTACCAAGAACATTCTGTTATCCATTTAATGCTAAAAACGCCACAGCAATTATGTTAGCCTCCGAAAACAGAGTTGCAACGCGCACCGAACAGTTTGCCATGGGCAGTAAAAGTACGCACGAAAATATGGAGCAGAAAGTTGCAGATTTGATAAAAAATCGTGACTGGGGAGTCGCTATGATTCATGGTATTACGTATGGTTACGATGCTTTTAGGTCTGACACCATTTTTTGGAATCATCTTGAAAAAGTGAAAGCGCTCGAAGATAAAATATGGGTAGGAACTTTTGCTGAGGTTGGCGCTTATGTACGCATAAGAGATGAATTATTTTACGAAATTGAAAAAAACAAGAATAAATTTATTATCAAACCTCAATTGAACCTCGACAAAAAGTTATTTACAGAACTACTGACAGGTGTAATCGAAAGAAATGATATAAAGAAAATCAGCATTAATCAAAATAAAAGAAAAATCAAACACCGGATTTCGGATAACAAAGTTGTTTTTGATTTCAATCCGTTTGGCGGTGAAATTACTGTAAAAATAATTGCAAAAAAATAATCGTAAATGAAATTATTGCTCCTTTGTTTTTTATTTCAGATATCAGTTTTTGTATCTGCCCAGCCCGAAGTGAAAACTTTCCAATTGTCAGATGCTACACGTTATTCTGAATCTACAGGATATGGTTTTGATATTTTGGCAACACCAGATAAAAATTCTTCACAGCCTTTTTTCTACTCGATAAAAGTGCCTGATGGAAATTATCACGTAACTTTAAAACTCGGCAATAAAAGGAAAGCCGGAATAACGACTGTTCGTGCTGAGTCGCGCAGACTTTATGTTGAGCAACTGCCAACCAAAAAAGGGCAGTTTGTCGAAGTTTCGTTTATTGTAAACAAACGTACAATTCGAATTTCCGACAAAGAATCGGTTAAAATTAAGGAGCGTGAAAAAACCACTTTTACATGGGACGATAAAATTACTTTTGAATTCAATGGTAAAGCGCCGGTTTGTGAAAGTATTCGAATTGAACCTGCTCCAGTTTCTGTTCCAACTGTTTTTCTCTGCGGAAACAGCACAGTTACCGATCAGAGCCGCGAGCCGTGGGCAAGCTGGGGACAAATGATTCCGGTGTTTTTCAACGATAAAATTGCTTTTGCCAATTATGCTGAAAGTGGTGAAAGCGCAAATTCGTTTTTAGCAGCCGGACGCTTGAAAAAAGCACTTTCGCAAATGAAAGCAGGCGATTATGTGTTTATTGAGTTTGGTCACAACGACATGAAACAAACCGGACCGGGCAAAGGAGCCTGGTACTCTTTTATGACAAGTTTGAAAACTTTCGTTGATGAAGCACGCACTATTGGCGCTATTCCTGTACTTGTTACACCAACACAACGCAGGCGATTTGAAAATGGAAAAAACCAGAATACCCACGAAGAATTTCCCGAAGCTATGCGTTGGCTGGCAAAAAAAGAAAACGTACCTTTGATTGATTTAAATGAAATGACCCGTGTTTTTTACGAAGCTCTTGGCGAAGAACCTTCCAAGAAAGCATTTGTACATTATCCTGCGAATACATTTCCCGGGCAAAAAGAAGAATTGGCTGACAATACACATTTCAGCACTTACGGAGCTTATAAGGTGGCGAAATGTGTA
>CAYQWD010000002.1:12367-18806 GCA_964420955.1 uncultured Paludibacter sp.
GAACTGTTAAAATTCTTGAAGCCAGGCTTTTGCTACAATCCAGCTCAGCCTGACAATCCCGATACTTTCATTTGGGAATTATCGCCAATGATAGATAAGGAAAAACCGGACGGAGATTAAGACGTTTCATGTTTCGCGTTTCGTGTTCCGTGTTTTCTCTTTCTATGTTCCTTATTCATTGCTCTTTGTTCTTTGTTCTTTGCTCTTTGCTCTTTGTTCTTTGCTCTTTGTTCTTTGCTCTTTGCTCTTTGTTCTTTGCTCTTTGCTCTTTGTTCTTTGTTCTTTATTCCCCTTTAGGGGTTAGGGGTTGTTAGAGTCTCCCTCACCGCCGCCATTATCCCTTCCATCTGTGCCAGCGCGAACATTCGTCCGTGGAACGAATAACCAGGATTGTAACCTTTTGTGGCATCATCGAGCATAAGTTTTCCATGATCAACCCTCATGGGAAGACCTGGATTTTCTTTATCAAAAATCCATACAAGCTGTACCAAATGTCCTCTGCCTTCGAGATGCGAAGCTTCCATAAAATTACCGTTTGAAAAAACCTCAGTACTGCGCAAATGCACAAAATGAGTTCGTTTGGCAAATTTGCGTGCCATGGCAGGCACATCATTGTGCAATCCCGAACTTAGCGAACCGGCACAAAATGTAAATCCATTTGATGCAGAATCAACCATTTGAAGTATTCGCTCAATATCATCAGTATTTCCTACAATTCGGGGTAAGCCCAACACCGGAAATGGAGGATCGTCGGGATGAATGCACAAATTTATACCGTATTTCTCTGCTACAGGAATAACATTTTCGAGAAAATACTGGAGATTTTCACGCAATTTAGCCGTATCTATATCTTTGTAATTTGCCAAAAGCTGGTTGAAAAGTTCAACAGGTTTGTTTACGTTTCCTTTGAAATTCTCATTTACAAATCCCTGCGTTTTTACAATAATGGTATTGATTAACTGATCAATTTCCGATGGAGTTATTGTTTCCTTCAATTTATTTACCTGAAACATTTCTTCGGGCGAATAATCGTTTTCAGCTCCCACCCGATTCAAAATATAACAATCGAAATATGCAAAACGTATTTTATCGAAATACAATGTGGAAGTTCCATCGGGCAAACGGTAATCCAAATCGGTGCGAATCCAGTCGATAACCGGCATAAAGTTGTAAACCACAGTTTTCACACCTGCTTTCCCAAGATTTTCCAAACTTTGCCGGTAATTAGCTAACAGTTGTTCCCGCTCAATTCCGCCGTATTTTATCGGTTCAGAAATCGGTAAACTTTCCACTACCGACCATTGCAGTCCGAAAGATTCTATATAATTTTTAGTATCAGCAATTGCCTCTTTAGTCCACACTTCACCGTTAGGAACATGATGCAGGGCAGTTACAATTCCCTCTACACCAATTTGACGAAGCATATCTAAAGTTACAGGATCGGATTTCCCGAACCAACGCCATGTTTTTTGCATATTTTTTTTAGTTTGAAAGCTTGTGAAGTTTGAAAGGTTTCTTGTTTCCTTGTTTCCTTATTTGCTCGTTTACTCGTTTCCTTATCAATTTCCTTTTTTCCCATTTTCCCATTTTCCCATTTTCTCATTTTCTCATTTTCTCATTTTCTCATTTTCTCATCTTCTCATCTTCAAATCTTCAAATCTTCAAATCCTCAAATCCTCAAATCTTCAATCCCGATACTTCGGGACAAATCTTCAAATCATTTATCACCGAAAATCCTCACCTGATCCACTACAACACCTTCGTCTAAAGCAGTAATTTTCATCTTATGTTTTCCGGATTTTTGTATTTTGTGAATTGTTGTTCTGATAGCCTGATTTGTAAGCACATTTTCTTTCCATTCTTCGCTGCGTCCTCGGGTTTGGTAATCGATAATTTGAGCTTTTTCATCATTTACAGAAATGGAGTAACGAAGATTTTTCCCATCTACAGGATGATTTGGTGCAAGCGCAACAATTATTTTCAAAGAATCTGTGGCAGCTAATTCAAAATTATAAACCAATGTAGTATTGGGCGAAACAGTAACAGCTTTACGTTCGTAACCAAGTCCGTGAAGTACAGGTTTTTCGCCCATAAACTTATCATAATCAGCTCCGTTCCATAAATATAAACACTTTTCTGTTGATACAATTGGCTGATTGACTGCAATTCTAGGCGCCCTATCGAAAACCGCCAACCTGCGCGGACGAAAATCCAACATCAAGCGCCATTTTCCATCAGCCAAGGAATTATATTGATGCGTAAGTTTTATGATTTCTTCATAAGCAGCATCGCTTTTTTCCCATTCAGCTTTGCCATGTCGTGCAAGTTGACCATATAAATGCTTATAATTCATAGCCGCAGCTGCCCGAACAGGGTATTCTATCAGTTGAAACCATGCATCGCGTTTTTCAGCCGGAATTGTATTTGAAATTTCCTGTACTTTATTTTCAATTGCCTGATATTGTGTAATTCTCTCATGAATTTGCGCTTCACTCCATGGCAAATCTTTCACTTCCTTCCATGCCGGATCACGTTCTTCGGTGCGTGTGTTTCCCATAAATTCAGGCTTACGGATATATGCTAACCGATAATATTCATTCATTATTCGGAGTAACTCTGCTGCATATTTTTCACCGAATTCACGGCTTAACCATTGTTTTAAATGCCTGTCGAGTCCGTTTATATTATTTTCAATAGCATTTATATCCCATGCCATATCCATATTCAATTCAATCAAATATTCGGCAGGTTTTAAATCGCCCACATTGATAATCCACATATCGCGCACTCCTTTATCGTATGCTAGTTTCATTTGCGTGTAAACTAAAGCCGGATGCGTTGTTGCCAGCCATAGGTAATCGTGCGGACGACCCCAGTAGGACAAATGATTGTAAACGCCATGACCGCCTTTGCGGGCACGCTCTACACTGTCGGGAAAATGCCGGATATAACCATAATTATCATCGGTCCACATTAAAGTTACATCATCAGGTACTTTCAAACCCATTTTATATACATCGAGCACTTCCTTGTACGGTATAAAAACCTGCGAAACTTTTTCAACATCAGGATTTACAATTTCGGCAATCATTTTTCGTTGTGATTTAAGAATATCATCGAGTGCAATTTTTTGCTCGCGAAGGGTTTTTGCTCCCTGCATAGGTCCATCGTGCACTCCACGAATGCCCAAAGTATAAATATTGTCCGATCCGGCTAATTCACGGGTGCGTTCTTCCCAGAATTTCAACACATTGATGCGATTGTTTACAAAGTCATATTCGCCTTTTCCTGCTAATTTCCATTCGGCATTGGTATTTCGCAACATCGGTTCGCAATGCGAAGTTCCAATATAAATACCATATTTATCAGCTATCTCACGATTACCTGGTGTGAGAAAAAACGCTTCGGAGCAATCGTGCATGGCAGGCCAGAATGTATTGGCACGTAATCGTAATAACAATTCGAATATTTTCGCGTGCGTTTTTGGACCAATGCGACCTTTCACATCCGAGGGTTCAAAATTCATCGAACTCCAGGGCATCATTCCCCAGTCTTCATCATTAATAAAAATTCCGCGATGCTTAACCGATGGCGATTGCTCCAACCGAAAACCATCGGTAAAATGAAGTTTTTCCCGCTTTTCAACAGGCGAATCAGCCCACCATTCCCACGGAGATACTCCCATCATTCGCGATAATTCGAGTAAACCGTAAGCAGTGCCACGTTTATCGCTACCCAACACAATCAGTTTTTTGTTTTTCACTTTTATCAGAAAACCTTCGTGCTTTTGTCGCAATTCATTAAATTCTTTTTTACTGCTAAGTTTTTCAGCTATGCTTCCATTGCCTAAAGTTCCGACAAATAAATCAACTTTTGATTTTGATAAAATAACTTCGGACTTAAAAACCCGTGTATAATCTTTTTGAAAAATTCCGAACGCAGTTTTTACTACTTCCGATTCCTTATCAGGCATATTAACTTTCAGCTGCTTTCCATTGCGGAATTCAACATCAGCTTTTACTTTTTGTACGGCTATTAATGATTGTACAGCAATAAAAAATATGAAAAAATACCTTGTTTTCACGAAATTTACATTTAAGTTCATTATCGTTTCAGTTTTTAAATTGATTAATAACATCAAATAGTTTCTTGTGTAAAAAATATTGATGTCACAAAGAAAAAAATTCAATATACAAAGTAAACTTTTTATTCATCAAAATCAAATTGTCAACTGTTCAAATAAATATATAATTGTTCAGAGGCGGGAATGGCAATCATCCTTGCGTTTTTTAATGAAATTGCAAATTGTGAAATTTAAAGAATTTAATTCTACTTACCAATTATGTACATGCATTAAACCAATGATAGTTAAACCACAAAAGAACACAAAAGATTTCAAAAGAATTTATTAATTGTGCTTTAATCTTACTTTTTTTGTCTTTATTAAATAAAAATTTCTGACTTGTTCTTCCTTTTGTGTTCTTTTGTGGTTTAATATCTTATTATGCTATAGTAGTGTTAAGTTCCCATTATTTTATATTTACTTGTTTAGTTATGTATTGATTTTTATAATGGACAAACGACTTAGCGGTAACTATTATCACTTTCCAACCTTAAAATACATTTCATAATTTATAACTTACTGCTTAGACTTCCGATTGTAAAATTACATACTTTCAACATGTATTTATTTTCCTATATTTGCATTGAATAAAACATAATTTGCAATATTGTATGATAAAAAAACTGATGAACGAAAAGCTTTCGATTTCGGAAACCGAACCTTTGAAAGCGCGTTTTTTTGATTACGAGCGTTTCACTTATCCGTGGCATTTTCATGCAGAATATGAAATAATCTATTTTGAAGAAGGAAACGGAACCCGCTTCGTGGGAAATTGTATCGAACCGTTTAGTTCCGGTGAGGTTCTTCTTTTAGGACCTGACTTAGCACATTTCATGAAAAGCGATGAAATTCAATTAAAGGGTCTGAAAGGCACAATTATTCAGTTTGAAAAAGATTTTATGCGTCATGCCATCAGCAATTATTCACAGTTTTCAAAAATTTATAAATTATTGATTGAATCGCGTAACGGTGTAGTTTTTCCGCCGAATTCAAACTCTGATATTTACGGAGTATTGAATAAAATACCTACAAAAAGGGGTATAGATCAAATAATCACATTGCTCGAAATTCTGAAATTAATGTCGGAAACCGATTCCCGTAAAATTTTATCGACTTCAGAACCAACCGAAATTTCAGTTTCGGAACACCCGCGTTTCGATAAAGTTATATCTTTTCTGAACCGAAACTATAACCGCGAGATAAAACTTGAAGAAATTGCATCGATTGCTGCCATGAATCCAAGCGCTTTTTGCAGATACTTTAAAAGCAAAACAGGGAAAACAATTAAAAACTACATCGCGCACATGCGCACTTCGTATGCCTGCAAACTGCTTTTAAATCAAAATATGAGTGTAGCTCAAGTAAGCAACGAGTGTGGATTTGAAACCATTTCCTATTTTAATAAAACATTTAAAAAAAATACAGGCTACACCCCGACCGAATACAAAAATTTAATTTTGAAGAGTTGAAACACTTAAACCAGGAAAAAACTTTATAATTAACCCAACTGACGAAAAAAACTTATTCCCTTTTTTCACGCTGTTGTTTACGGTGTTCCCATGGCGCCACCGGATTTTTATCTTTCCATAAACCGATTTTAGCTTCGCGGGCTTCAATTTCAAGTTGTGCAAGATTTTCATCGGTATTATATTGCTTATAATGCCAAGCCATGCCTGCTTTAATCATAAGGCTACCAATCTCGCTACCATCAGGCAAATAACTGAAACCAATTACACGTCCGTAACGATCGGTATCAGTCTTTACAACTTTGATAGTTTTGTCCATACACAATTCGCCCAGATAGTTTTTTGAAACCTTATAAAATGCCATGCCACGTTCTGGAGCATCAATTCCGTCCATTCTTATTCGAATAGTTTGTTTATCATCGGTAAGAATATCGTAGGTATCTCCATCAGCAATGTGAATTACCTTACCTAAAATAGCATTTTCGTCAGATTTTTCCTGCTGAGTTGATGAATTAATACAGGAAGTAAGAATTACAAGAAAAAGAATGGAAAAATATTTGAAGACTCTCATGAATATAACTTATTACAAATAAATTATTTTTTGTTGATTATTAGCGCTGCAATAACTCCCGGCACCCACCCGATAAGAGTGAGAATAAATACAATGATAAATGACCCACAGCCTTTATCAACTACCGCTAATGGCGGAAAAATAATGCATAAAATTACTCTCCAAATTGACATAACAGCTCTTTTAGATTATTGATACTGATTGAAAACTAAAAAGATAAAACTGATTTACTTTACAAATTTACAGTATTTTTTTTATATTTTTCGATACAAGTATCTC
>CAYQWD010000002.1:18816-20388 GCA_964420955.1 uncultured Paludibacter sp.
AAATCCAACCAATTAGAGTAATACTTAAAACTGTGAAAAACTTTCTTCTAATGTTTTTGTTTTAATGCGAAAACTAAACTTCACACAAAAAACAACTATTTTTGCAAGCCTAATCAGGAAAAAAAATAATGAATAAACTCCACTCACAAAAATTACTGACAAATTACCTGTTACTTCTTACCGGCGTATTGTGTATATCGTGGTCGGCAATTTTGGTAAAAACTGCCAATATAAGCGGTTTTGGTTCAGGATTTTATCGGTTATAGGTATTTTACCCATTTGGTATTATTTCCGGAAACCCGTTTACGATGTGAAAGGTGTGAAAGTTGCCATTATGTGCGGAGTACTTTTCGCGCTCGACATAGCCACGTGGAATTCATCTATTATGCTCTCTAAAGCATCTGTATCCACATTGCTTGCTAATTTAGCGCCTGTTTGGGTCGGTTTGGGAGCATTGTTATTTTTCAGGGAAAAACCTGCAAAACTGTTTTGGCTTGGTACTTTCATTGCACTTTCAGGGGTGGCAGTAATTATTGGGTTTGATCAAATATCGCTCACAGGTCTGAATAAAGGAAATATGCTGGCTATTCTGGCGAGCGTTTTTTATGGCGCTTATCTGCTTAGTGTACGCAAAGGCCGCAACACACTCGACACAATTTCCTTTACAGCCATATCAATGATTTCTAGCACAATTGTTTTAGGAATGATTTGTTTCGCCACTTCCACCCCACTTTCAGGCTTTAACAATCAAACTTGGATTTCGCTTCTTGCTTTGGGAATTATTCCGCAGCTTGTAGGTTGGCTCGCAATAAATCAGGTGCTCGGACATATTCATCCTACACTTGCATCGGTTACTTTATTAAGTCAAAGTGTGTTTACGGCACTTTTTTCAGTGCCCGTACTTGGCGAATTGCTAACTTCGGCTGAAATATTGGGAGCTGTAATAGTACTGGCAGGAATTTTTTTGGTGAATTACCGCAAACAACAAAAAATGAAAAATGAAAAAACCATATAATTTTCCAGGCGATATTCCGTATTTGAATTATAATCGTGTGTTGAAAGAAGAATTTGAAGGCAGAGTTCAAAAAATTTCTATTCATGCAGGTTTTACATGTCCGAACCGCGATGGCGTTAAAGGTATCGGAGGTTGTACTTATTGCAATAATCAATCATTTGTGCCGGAATATTGTCAGCCAACCAAAACCATTACCCAACAAGTAAATGAAGGTATCGATTTTTTTAAACGAAAGTACGAAAATCAGGCATATTTTGCATATTTCCAATCGTACACAAATACTTACGACAGTTTTGAAAATCTGAAAAAAATCTACCACGAAGCGCTTCAACATCCTAAAGTAAAAGGTATAGTAGTAGGTACTCGTCCCGATTGTGTTGACAATGAAATTCTGAATTATTTTGCTGAATTGTCGGAAAAATATTACGTGATGATTGAATATGGAGTAGAATCGACCAACAACAACACGCTGGCATTTATCAATCGCGGGCACGATTATGAATGTTCGGTGAATGCAATAAATAATACAGCTGCTTTGGGCATTAAAACAGGCGCTC
>CAYQWD010000002.1:20398-23940 GCA_964420955.1 uncultured Paludibacter sp.
GAAACTACAGAAACCATATTAAATCATGCACGGAAAATTTCAGAACTTCCGCTCACGGCAATTAAATTACATCAGTTACAATTGGTAAGTGGTACAAGAATGGCACGTCAGTTTACCAAAAATCCTGAATGGTTCAATATTATGTCTGCTGATGAATATATCGATTTAGCCATCGATTTTCTTGAATTGCTTAATCCAAAAATTGCAGTCGAGAGGTTTGTTTCTCAATCTCCATCCGAATTTCTAATTTCTCCCGACTGGGGATTGAAAAACTTTGAATTTGTAGCAAAAATTGAGAAACGATTAGCCGAGAGAAATACATGGCAGGGAAGGTTAGTGGATTGGTGATTAGTGATTAGAGATTGGTGATTGGTGATTGGTAAATTTCATATTTACTGGAAATCATTTTTACATTTTTGCAAATATGCGATATATCCATTTATAAGTTTAAGACATTTTTCAACTTGCAACCTATATTCATTAAGTTGTACTGCATCAATGTAATTTTCATCATAGGCACAAATCTGATGATCCAAAACTTCTGAAACTGAACCTCTTGAATTTCTACAAAATTTTGTATTGTCCTGAAAATTAAATCTTCCGTGTCCTTCTGCTATATTAGCTGTTATGAATCTACTGGCTCTTATTAACTGATCAACCAAACGATATTTTTCTTCTATAGGAAAGGTTTTTACTAAACCAGATATTTGCTTTCTTAAGACTCTGCACTCTTTCCATACTTCCAAATTCTCAAAACCTTATGCCATATTAAATAATTCTCAATTTTCAAAAAATACATTATTTCATAATCCAAAACTCAAAATTATATTACCAATAATTAATCATCAATTAAACAATCACTCCCGAAGAGTCGGGATAACCAATCCACCAATTAACTAATCACCAATTAACCAACAACTCACTCCACTTGCTTCACTCCCACCAATTTGTCATACCGTTCGCCCCAGCCACGATGAAAAACATAAATAGTATATTCATTGCGGGTTTGCCAATAACTGCCATCAACTCTTCCAACAGTTGCTTTTTTCTCGCCTTTGGGCACAAACCAGTATTGATAGTTATATCCACCCTGTTTTAACAATATCGCTTTATAATACATTTCATTTTTGGAATCATATTGCATACGCGTAGCTTCGTTCAGAAGATTGTAATTTATTTCTCCGCCTAAATATAATTGACCATCAAAAAAAACCTGCTTCACAGGCAATCGGAAGTGCACAAGCATATAATCAGCTTCGGTATGTACATTTTCGAACGACTCTTGAAAATTTACAAGAAATTTACCATTCACATCGAAATTATGTATGTAAGTTTTCGAAGTTTGTACTGCATTTGGAGTTAATAAAACCTCATAATGAGGTTGAACATATTTTATATCTTCAACTCCTTCACTGGCTGTATAAACCGATGATATATCGAACCGATGATATTCGTTTCCGCCTTCAAATATTAACTCACGATTGTTAACATAACTCAATTTATCGCCACTTAGATAAGTAGGTTTTAAATTACTTACTTCATTGTCTGTCCTGTTATTCTGACGGATAATTACTTTAATTTCTGTATTTGCATCGCGTAGTCGGTAGCCTTTTAATGCCACGTCAATATCTATTTGCTGTAAACGTCCATTCAATTCTGTATCGGTATTTCCACGCACTATAGCAGAAATTCCGACTTTTGGTTCAACAATCGAAAAACACGCTATAGCCACCGGATCTTCAGGTTTATTATCCTGATAAATTATAACAGCATAATTACCCGATATTTTAAAAGAGATATTTTCGTTTGGTAAATTGAATTTGTAATGTGTATACAAATATGTTGTATTCTTTGACAAAGCATAATCGGAAATATCAGCATTGGTAAATCCCGATAGATATTCACTCGACATTAAATCAGATGCTGTTCTGTCGGCATTCAGGTGTATAACTTTGTAACGATAGGTACGGGACTCGTGCGACATCTGGTCGAAACTGAATTCGAGTAAATCGCTGCTGCCAAGCTCAATTATCGGTAAAAGAAACTTTTGATCTTTTATACCTGCCTGAAGCGTTTTAATATCCGGTTTTATTATGCGGGTAGTATAAATGTTTTGTGAGTAAATAAATATTGTATAGGACCACAAAAATATTAAAGCAATAATTCTGAACATATTTATCATTTTTTTGTTTGTGCTGACTGAAAACCTTCAATTACCTTGCCACAAAAATAAACATAATTTCTGTTCAAACAATTTTGATACCTTTATGATTAAATTTTAAAAATCAAATTGAAATGTTTGAAACTAACTTTCTATGTTTTTGATATGTTAATCATATAACAATAGCCGAATTTTCGCTATAATTTACTAATATTTAACGCTTTATGAAATATGATATAAATCAGGAAATATTTATTTAATTGTTACCTGAAATACGCTAAAAAAGTTTTACTTTTGCAAATCTTTTCATATTCCCAAGAAAGAAACATAAACTGTTATTAATCAAACAATTAAATATAAATATTAATTAATACAAACCTGGTTCAGCAACCTAATTGTAAAAAATAAAATGGCAAAACTGATAAAAATCAAACGAGGTTTGGATATTCAGATTGGCGGAAAAGCTAAGGAAATAACCGGCGAAAAGCTAATTTCAGACGAAATAGCAATGATTCCCGATTATTATCACGGAATAATACCAAAAATGATAGTAAAAGAAGGTGAGATGCTAAAGGCAGGCACACCCTTGTTTTACGATAAAAACCAGCCATCGGTTTATTTCACCTCACCGGTGAGCGGAAAACTTAAAGCTGTTAATCGTGGCGAGCGGAGAAAAATAATAAGCATTATTATTGAAAACGACCACAAATACACTTCTGAATCATTTGAAGTTAAATCAATTTCAAATCTTCAGCCGAACGAAATAAAAAATCTACTTCTCACATCCGGGCTATGGAGTTACATTAAACAACGCCCCTACGATGTAATTGCAAATCCTGATAAAAAACCCCGCGCTATTTTTATTTCTACATTCGATTCGGCTCCACTCGCACCAGATTTTGATTATGTAATAGGAAGTCAGATGAAAGACTTTCAAACAGGGATAGATGCACTGAAAAAACTTACAGATAGTGAAATTTTCCTTGGCATAAAATCCGGCAACAAACTTTTCGAAAGTGTTACTGATGTAACCATTAACTTTTTCGACGGTCCGCATCCGGCCGGAAATGCAGGAGTACAAATTAACAACATTGCTCCTGTGAACAAAGGCGAAGTAGTTTGGACAGTTAACGCACAGGATGTTTTATTTTTCGGACGGCTTTTCAATAACGGAAAAGTTGATTTTACACGTTTAATACACCTCACAGGACCTGAAGTTGAAAATCCTCAGTATTATAGTACTGTTCCAGGTTGCCAAATTCGCAAAATCATAGCAGGCAGGCTTCACAGAAAAGATCTTCACCGTATAATTAGCGGTAATGTACTTACAGGAATCACCGTAGGCGAAAATGATTATCTTGATCCTTACGCAACACAAATC
>CAYQWD010000003.1:0-7480 GCA_964420955.1 uncultured Paludibacter sp.
CCGTGTTTAAGTTCTTTAACCGTGTAATTTTTTCCTTTAAATTCGTAAACATTTCCCGCGCTGCGAGTTGACCCGAAAAGACTCAATTCAGTAATAGGGAAATTGCGTTCGGCCAACACACGTAAAAACTCCTGACCAACGGCGCCACTTGCACCAACAATTGCTACTCTCATTTTACACTTGATAATTTTGTTACTCTGGCTGTGCAGAATAATGATTAATAAATAATTATAAAAAAATTACGGATTTTTTTTATCTTTGTCTTTCACATTGACAAAACACATTAACCGGTCTGCAAAGTTAAGTTATTTTACTGTTATAAACAAACTTATGAGATTTACGCTTTTGTTTTTTTTGCTGATTTTTGTATCAATCTCCAAAGCTCAGTTCACTGAAAATTTTTCGGATGGAAATTTTACCGAGAATCCAATTTGGACAGGAAAAACTGATAATTTTATAGTCAACTCTTCTTTACAGTTACAATCAACTGCAAAAGTAGCATCTACTTCATGGCTATTTACACCTTCAAATGCCATAGATAATGCTGAGTGGGAATGTAGAATTATAATAAACTACACTACATCTTCATCGAATTACGCAGCAGTATATATTATTTCTGATGTGGCTGATATAACGAATGGCTGTAATGGATATTATGTGCAGATTGGTGGAACGAATGATGAGGTATCCCTATTTTTGCAACAGGGAACTGCAAAAACCAAAATAATTGATGGAAAAGATAAACGTGTGGATGGAAAACCTGTAGATGTAATTGTTCGGGTAACGCGGGATTCGCAGGGAAATTTTTCGCTTTACAGTAAACTTCCTTCAGAAACTGATTTTTTCAAAGAAGGATCAACCAAAAACGATAAAGTAAAAACATCGAAATTTTATGGTTTAATGTATGCAAATACAGCAACTACAGGAGGATTCTATTATTTTGACGATATTAAAGTAACAGGTGAAAAGGCACCGGATTTCGATCCACCTTCATGGAATTCATTAATATTGATTTTGCCTGATAAACTTGCTTTAACTTTCTCGGAAGAAATAAATATTGCTAATGCAATTTTTAGTTTAACTCCTGCATTCACAGGGAAACCAGATGTAAATCTTAGTGAAGATAAAACCGAAGTGCTGATCAGATTTTCAGGAAGTTTTAGCAAAGGTATAATTTACAATCTGACGGCAACTGGTATTTCTGACCTTGCAGGAAATGTTATGTGCAGTCAGAATAAACGGGTGGCAATAACTGAAAAGCCGCAGTTAGGCGATATACTTTTTAATGAAGTTATGTTCGAAAATCCCGAAAACTCATTTGAATATGTAGAAATTGCCAATATTTCAAACAAAGTTCTTGATATTTCAGATTTTGTATTTACTACACGCAAAACTGATGGTTCACTGAATACAGGTCAGAAAATTCCGAAAAGCACACTGATTCCACCTAAAGAATATATGGCTTTTACTGAAAAACCCGACATAGTAAGGCAATATCATTCATGTTCGAATGAAAGTAATATTACAGCTACAAGTTGGTCCACGTTAAATAATGTATCATCTACCTTAGTTTTAATTAACCAGCAACGCGATACAATTTTTGATGAATTAACATATAGTGTCAAATGGCATCATCCGCTTATAAAAAACCCAAAAGGTGTTGCGATAGAAAAAATACATCCATTGCTTGAAACGCAAAATCCGGCATCGTGGCATTCGGCAGGAACGGAAGTGAATTACGGAACTCCCGGATATAAAAATTCGCAATACAGAGAAACCAATTCCGAAGTTAAACCTCAAAAGCAAATTTGGGCAGACCCTGAAGCTTTCTCACCTGATAATGATGGAAATAATGATATATGTTTTATTCGATATAAAACCGAATTTAACGGATATGTGGCAAATGTAATTATACTTAGTCCACTTGGCGAAAAAGTGCTTCAAATTGCGCAAAACATACTGTTATCTTCAGAAGGATACATAACCTGGGATGGACGTACAAATCGGGGAAATATTGCAGTTCCAGGTATCTATATCATTTATTTCGAGATATTTAATCCGGTTAATGGAGCCAAAAAATCATACAAAACTCCTGTAGTGCTCAGTTCCCGCTAATTTTGAAAAATTAACACGCTATTATTCAATTAAATCAACTATCTTTGCAATCGTTTTTTTAGAAAATACTTTGACATCAATTCGGAAAAATAAAAAAATAGATAACCAATTATAAATGTAAAAGTGTTGATAACCAGAAAAACGAATAAATTTTAATAGAATTTAATTTTTAGATATGAAAAAAGTTAGTTATGCTTTAGGGCTAAGCTTGGGAAATAACTTGTTGAACAATGGAATAAAAGATATTAACATTGAAGAGTTTACAAAAGCAGTAAGAGATATTTTGCATGGCAATAAACCCGAGTTGTCCATACAGGAAGCACAATCAGTTATCAATAATTATTTCGCTGCACTTCAAGCAGCAGAAGGCGAAGCAGCAATAAAAAAGGGAAAAAAATTTCTGGAAGCTAATGCAAAACGCACAGGAGTGATTACACTTGATAGCGGAATGCAATATGAAATAATTACAGAAGGAAAAGGTAGAATACCAAAATCATCTGACAGTGTAAAGGTGCATTATCATGGAACTCTTATCGATGGTAGCGTTTTTGACAGTTCGGTAGTGCGAGGCGAACCCGCTACTTTTGGAGTTACACAAGTAATAAGTGGTTGGGTAGAAGCGTTGCAGCTTATGCCTGTAGGCTCAAAATGGAAATTATTTATACCTTCGGATTTGGCTTATGGCGCTCAAGGAGCAGGACAACAAATAGGCCCGCATACTACTCTGATTTTCGAAGTAGAACTCTTAGATATAGTTTGATAAATAAAAAATTAAGAAAATAATAATAGAAAATAATTTGATAAAAATGAAAAAACTAATTGTATTCGTTTTGGTTTTTGCTGCAGCAATAATTTATGTGGAAGCAAAAGTGAAAAAGGAGAAGAAATCAAGAAAAAATCAAACCGTTGTTGTATCCAATCTCCTTTCAAATGAAATAGACTCGATGAGTTATGCGCTTGGAATGAATGTTGGCGCCGATTTTCTTAAGAACATACAAGGAATTCCAGGTGGAAAATCAAATATTGATTTAATTGTGAAAGGATTTTCTTCAGCCATGAAAGGTGATTCTACCTTGTTAACTTCTGAATTTGCAAATAAGTATTTCCGTGATTATATAACCAAAGCTCAAAATGAAGATATTAATATTAAAAAAGCAGAAGGAGATAAATTTCTTGCCCAAAACATGAAAGCTGAAGGCGTGAATGTAACTCCAAGCGGATTGCAATACAAGGTTTTAGTCCCCGCCGAAGGAAAAAAACCAACTTCACAGGATACTGTCAAAGTACATTATGTGGGCACTTTGCTTGATGGAACAAAATTCGACAGTTCTGTTGATCGTGGCGAACCTATAGAGTTTCCGTTGAATCAGGTAATTAAAGGCTGGACAGAGGGTGTTCAGTTAATGAGCATAGGTTCAAAATACAAATTTTTTATTCCCTACAATCTTGGTTATGGCGAACAGGGAGCAGGCGGTGTTATTCCACCATTCTCAACACTTGTTTTCGAAGTTGAATTGCTTGGTTTTAAACCTTTCATCAATCCAAATGATATTCCTAAAGTAGATTTAACCCTTCCTGCACCAACCGGAAAGAAGGAACCTCAGGTTTTTAAAAGTAACAAGAAAAAATAATAAATAACGTGATTAATAATTGACTAAAAAATGAAAAAACAAAGTATTTTCTCAACAGTAATGTTTATTGCTGTTATTGTTTTAGCTTCGTGCAGCAAATTTGAACCTGCAAAAGTTAAACTTGCAAATGAAAACGACAGTTTGAATTATGTACTCGGACTGGCAAACGGAGATGGAATCAGAAACTATTATCTTCGTGGCGATTCAACTAACAAACCGATTAAAGAATTTCTTTCAGCTTTGGATAAAGCTTTTAACGACAAATCCGCAAAAACAGATGAACTCTATCAGCTTGGTGTGCAAATTGGAAACTCACTGAAGCAACAAAAAGAAGTTGGCTTGATGGGTGATTCTACTCTTGCATATAATTCCAAACTGGTAATGCAAGGACTTGTTAACGGATTGAATGGTTTTAATCAGGGTATGACTTCGGCGCAAGCAGATGAATATCTTCGCACTGTAATGACTGCACTTCAAGAAAAAAGAATGAATGAGCAAATGCCTAAAAATGCTACCGAACCTGCTCAAGAAGATTCAGTTAATACCGAAGAAATTAAAAAATAATTTTATTTTATCAACAAATTATAATTCGCTAAAAATGAAAAAGATAAATATATATTTTGTATTGATTTTGGCCACAGTTCTTATTTTTGCTTCGTGCCAGAATAACAAAACAGAAATGCCTGCGCTCAAAACGCAAATTGACAGTTTAAACTATGCTTTTGGACTCTCAAACGGTAATGGGATTAAAAATTATTATCTTGCCAACGATACTGCAAATGCTGATACACTCAAACAAAAAATTAATTCATTGTTGAAAGGAATTGCCGAGGGCATGAAAAGCAAAACAGATCCAAAATATGCCGAGATAACCGAACTTGGAACGCGCATTGGTATAGCTCTGAAAGAGCAAAAGGAAAAGGGATTAATGAATGACTCAACACTTGAACTTAATATGAAACTGATTAAGCAAGGATTAATTAATGGATTAAAAGGTTCAAACATTCAAATGGCCGCTCATGAAGCTCAAGAATATCTGAATATTACCATGCAACTTCGTCAGGAAAGAAAAAATGAAATCATATATAAAGCAAACAAAGAAGCGGGCGAAAAATTCCTTGCAGAAAACAAGCTTCGCGACAGTGTAGTTACCTTGCAAAGTGGTTTGCAGTACAAAATACTTGTGCAGGGTAAAGGTGCTTTACCAGTAGATACAAGCATGGTTAAGGTTCATTATCATGGAACATTGATTGATGGAACCGTTTTCGACAGTTCAGTAGACCGTAAAGAACCTGCAGTGTTTGGCGTAAATCAGGTGATAAAAGGTTGGACTGAAGCTTTAAAACTGATGCCTGTAGGTTCGAAATACCGTTTATTTATTCCACAGGAACTTGCTTATGGAAACAAGGATCAGGGAAATATCAAACCACTATCAATGCTTATTTTCGATGTTGAACTAATTTCAATTGAAAAATAAAATTTTTTTTAATATTGTAAAATTTCAAAAAAAGCAGCTTTTTATAAAGCTGCTTTTTTCGTAAATGAGACAAATTTCTTTGTTTTCACGTAAAATAGATAAATAATGTAACAATTTACTTTTCATATTCAATAGTTTTCATTAAATTTGTTGCCTAAATGATATAATTAAATTTCATTTTACATAATTTTATATACCATGGAAAAAATTGATCAGTTGGATAAAAAAATTCTGAAGATAATTACTCAGAATGCACGTATGCCATTTAAGGATGTAGCTGAAAGTTGTGGAGTTTCACGAGCTGCTATTCATCAACGCGTACAACGACTAATAGATATGAATGTAATTACAGGCTCTGGATATACTGTAAATCCAAAATCGCTTGGATATCAAATGTGTGTTTACATTGGAATTACACTCGAAAAAGGTTCGATGTACAATCAGGTAGTGAAAGAACTTGAAAAAATACCTGAAATAGTAGAATCACAATACACCTTAGGACATTATACATTACTTATTAAGTTATATGCCAAAAACGATGAACATTTGATGTATTTACTCAACGGTAAAATTCAGGAAATTCATGGTGTAGCTTCTACAGAAACGCTTGCTTCGCTGGATCAGCGAATTAAACGGACTGTACCGATAGAGTAAAAACACCCCTAACCCCTAAAGGGGAATAAGATAATGACTTTTATCTAAAGAGGAGAATTTTGAAGAAAAAAAATTGACAGTTAGAAATTATATTTTTAGTTCCCCTTTAGGGGATAGGGGTTTTTATTTATGGAAACAGTATTAAGTGGCATACGTCCAACCGGAAATCTGCATTTGGGCAATTATATGGGCGCATTACGCAATTTTGTAGAAATGCAGCATCATTATAATTGCTATTTTTTTATAGCCGATTATCATTCACTCACCACGCATCCTACACCACATAATTTACATGGTAATGTTCGTCAAGTTCTTGTAGAATATCTTGCAGCCGGACTCGATCCGGAAAAATCCACACTTTATATTCAAAGCGAAGTGCCCGAAGTTGCTGAATTGTATCTATTCCTGAATATGAATGCTTACATTGGTGAACTTGAACGTTGTACTTCGTTTAAAGATAAAATTCGTCAACAACCACAAAATGTTAATGCCGGTCTTTTAACTTATCCAACGCTTATGGCAGCCGATATATTAATTCACCGTGCCCAAAAAGTACCTGTAGGCAAAGATCAAGAGCAACATCTCGAAATGACGCGTCAGTTCGGAAATCGGTTCAACCGTATGTACAATGTGGATTATTTTCCGGAGCCTCAAGCATTTAATTTTGGTCAGGAACTTGTTAAAATTCCGGGGTTGAACGGAACTGGCAAAATGGGAAAATCGGAAGGAGAGGGGAATGCCATTTTTCTTTCGGACGAACCCGAAGTAATCCGAAAAAAAGTAATGAAAGCTGTAACCGACAGCGGTCCAACCGAACCAAATCAGGAAAAACCCGAGGCAATTAAAAATATTTTTCAACTAATGAGAGTAGTTTCAGCTCCTGAAACACTTGAATTTTTCGAAGAACAGTATAATAAATGCCAAATAAGATATGGCGATATGAAAAAACAACTTGCCGTAGATATGATAGCATTTACTGAGCCCATGAGAGAGAAAATAAAGGCCATTGCAGCCGATGACGCTTATGTTTCGAACGCCGCACGCATCGGGAGGGAGAAGGCTCGCGAGAGCGCCTCTAAAACGATTAGAGAGGTCAGGGAAATTATCGGATTCAAATTTTTTTAAAAAAAATAATCGACGAAACGAAAACACCCAATGTTGATAGACATTGGGTGTTTTCGTTTATGTTACTTGCCGTTTTTTATCAGTTGATATAATTTATCAGTGCTTTCAACAAAAACAGTAGCGCCCAATTCTTCCAATTCCTTTCGTGGGCGAAATCCCCAGAGTACGCCTGCAAATGGCACTTTTGCATTGTAAGCAGTTGCGGCATCCACTCCCGAGTCGCCTACATATAAAACTTCATTTTTTTGCACCCGGGCTTCTTCTATAATTTCATTGAGAATTGCCGGATTTGGTTTAACCGGAAAGCCTTCGCGCTGACCAAGCACTTTTGTAAACTTTATTGCAGGAAAAAAGCGCTCAACCAAATCTACAGTTGCATTATGTACCTTGTTGGATGCTACCGCTAATTGAAAACCTTCGGCATGCAATTTCGTAATTAGCGTTTCGATACCTTCGTAAGGTTTTGTAAATTCATCAA
>CAYQWD010000003.1:7490-21347 GCA_964420955.1 uncultured Paludibacter sp.
GAAAAATAATGTTTTAAGAATTCCTGTTTTATCATCGAAATTATATCAGCATTTCTGAATTGCTCCGGCAAGGCGCGCTCAAGCAATTTATTTACGCCGTTTCCGACCATAAACCGATACGCTTCCACCGGATGCGGAGGAAAATTGTTTTCTATAAGCGCATAATTCACACTATTTGCTAAATCCTCTATTGTATCCAATAAAGTACCATCGAGATCGAAAATGATAAGTTTATACATTGAAAACTATTTTTGCTGAAGAACGAAAAAAATGTTTCTTTACCGTACTCCAACTTAAAATAAACCTTTAAAAAATAACAAAGTGTAATTTTGACGTTCAAAAATCTTGCGATGTTTTGAAGTCAAAATTGAATTAAAATCCGGAAAACTTTTCCGGGATCGGCATTCCAGAACTCCATAGCTTTTTTGGCTTCATCCGGTACAAAAATTCCGCTGATAAGTTTTTCTTTCGGACAATTTCCACGTTTAATATATTCCATAACGGCACGGAAATCTTCAGGCATGGCGTTGCGAGAGCCACGAATATCAAGTTCTTTTTGAACAAAATATTTTGTTTCGAAAGCAACTTCCTGTTTTGCATAACCGATATAAACTACTCTACCTGTAAATGCTACTTCGTTAACGGCCATCTGATAAGTTGCAGGCGCACCCACAGCTTCGATAACTACATCAGGTCCATTCCCATTCGTAAATTCCAGAAGTTTTTCATGCGCATTTTCATTTTTTGTATTGATGGTATATTGAGCGCCAAGTTCTCTTGCTAATTCTAATTTCAAGTCATCCACATCTGCAGCAATTACTTTTGCTCCACGCAAAGCTGCTCTTACAATTGCACCAACGCCAATCATCCCGCAACCGATTACAAGTACAGTGTCGATATCGGTAACTTCAGCCCGCGAAACAGCATGAAACCCTACGCTCATTGGCTCAACCAATGCAAAGTCTTTAGGCGAAATTTCGTTGTCGGCAAGCACTTTTGTCCATGGTACTGCGATATATTCACACATAGCTCCATGTCTCTGAACGCCGAATGTTTGATTAAACTGACAGGCATTTGGTCGTCCATTCCGACACGATGGGCATTTTCCACACGCAGTATAAGGATTGACTGTACACGACATGCCAGGTTTGAGATGCTCAGGAACTTTTTTCCCAACCGCTTCGATTGACGAGCCAATTTCGTGACCAGGAATTACCGGCAATTTTACCATTGGATTTTTTCCAAGATAAGTGTTCAGGTCGGAACCACAGAAACCGCAGTAGTGGATTTTTACCAACACTTCATCCTCTGAAATTTGCGGTTTTGCTATTTCTGCTGTCGCGATTTTTCCCTCGCCAACTATTTGTATTGCTTTCATATTTTTAATTTTATTGATATTATGCTTGCATTTTATTTAGCTTCGCATATTATTAACTTCGTATGAAATTATGCTACGCAAGAAATTAATTTTCCTATGATTTCCATTTTTAGTTAGGTGTTGTGATTTTATACGCTTTCACAGCATTTCCTCCCAATACTTTTGCTTTATCAGCTTCGCTGAAATTTGAAATGTAATCAATAACTACATTCATAACTTGCTGATATTTTCCTGCCACTAAACAAACAGGCCAGTCGGAGCCAATCATTACTCTTTCAGTTCCAAATGCTTCAAAGATTACATCGAGATATGGTTTTATATCTTCAGATTTCCAGCTTTGCCAGTCGGCTTCGGTAACCATGCCCGATAGTTTACAATAGACGTTTGGGAATTTTGCAAGTTCGGTAATTTGTTCCTTCCATGGTGATAGAACGCCATTTTTAATGAACGGTTTTGCTATGTGATCAACAACGAAAGTTTGTTTTTCAGAAAACTGTTTGACAAACTGAATTGTATTTGGTAAATGTTTCGGAAAAATCAGAATATCGTAAGTTAAATTATATTTTTCAAGATATTTTACACCTCTGATAAATTCAGGTCGAAGCATAAAATCAATATCTTCTTCATCGTGAATTACATGCCGAACGCCTACAGCTCTAGCATGTTTTGCGAAAGTTTGAATATCATTTTCCACATCGGCCGATTGCAAATCCAACCAGCCCACTACACCTTTTATGTGCGGATATTCATCTGATAATTTCAGGAGCCAATTGGTTTCGTTCAAGTTTTGTCGCGCCTGAACCGCAATTGAACCATCAAAACCAATGTTTTGAAGTTCGGGAAATAAATCGGGTGGCAAAAAATCGCGTTTGATTTTCGACATATTTTCACCCATCCAACCATAATCCTGTGTGTTAAAATGCCAATAATGTTGATGACTGTCGATTTTCATTTAGAACAAAGAATAAAGATTAAAGAACAAAGACTTTTTTTTAAGGTATCCGAAACGCGAAAGGTGGAACAAAAAACATTACAAATAAGGATAATCATTTCTGATCAATCCTTTTTCTTTCATTTCTACCCAGAATTCTTCAGGAACAACGGTTGTTACCGACTCCACATTTTCTTTTACACGTTTTGGGTTTGAAGTGTTTAATGCGATACTGACTACACCGGGTGCAGTTGTTGCAAAACTCACACATGCCACAGCCGGAGTAATATTGTGTTTTCTGCATAATTCAAAGAAAACTTCACGCCATCTGAAAATAGCCTTATTTTCTTCTGTGTCAGGTTGTATCAATTTATAATCGAAATAGTTACCTCCAATCAAAAAACCGGCATGAAAAACTGCCGAATTGATAATGCTGATATTTTTATTATGCAGCGCTTCCATAAAATCAAGTAAATCCTGCGGATGATGCATAATGGTCATACTATTGGCAAACATTACCCAATCCAATTCAACAGCTTTTGAAATTTCTTCAATCACTTTCCAGTTTTTGGCGCCGACACCTATGGCTTTCACATTTCCGGCTTTTTTCAAATCAGACAAAGCGCGATAGGCATCAACAATTTCGTTGAATCGTTTATCTCTTACTTTTGCCGAACCATCCGAATAGAGATATTCGTCAGGATCGTGAACTGATGCTAATTGGGGAGAATACTTTCCTCCTAACAATTGGTTACCTTGCTCATAGCATTCCAAGATTCCTTCGTAGCTTATTTCCTGAACAGCATCATTTTTTAAATCCATCCAAACTCCCTGTTCAAAAGTAGGTTCTGCCGCAAGAAGTGGCGTTCGTTTCCAACCCAACTTATTGCTGATAATTACATTTTCGGGAGCAATATTTAATTTTTCAAGACACTCTCCCAGCATTTCGAGCGCCAAACCTGCTCCATATTTTCCGGCGCTATCAAATACTGCAGGCGAAGGAACATTTTCAATCGACTGCCGAACAATTTCGAGCTTTGTTTCAAAGGGAAGCGCAGTGTAAAGATTTCCAAGTGCGCTTGTGCCAAAAATTATGGGTGGAATTTTTATTCCGGTTTTACCTATTTCTGAAAGTTTCATTAATCTATGGCTTAAAGTAATATTTTTTGCAAAGATAAGGTTAATAATTTACTTGGTATTGATAATTTCAGGTTTTCAAAACGGAATTTTTGATAATAGAATTAAACAGAAATTGTGTTTCAGATATGTGAGAATAATACTTGAGAAAATAATAAAAAAAAATAGAAAAAAATATTGTAAAAAGCTTTGATTTTGTGATAAATGATATTATATTTGCGATATCAAAATAATATTATTATAAATAAAAATCATGAAAACAAAAGAAGAAATTTTCGATGGAGTAAAACTTTCCGGAATTCCGGTATTGTTGCTCAATTTGCTTTTTACGATTGGTATTGTTGTGTTTTTTATTTGGATAGTAAATGCCGGCTTATCAAGCGGTCTTACTATTGCGCTAATCATTGGAGATGTCGTTCTGCTTATTCTCAACATGATTTTCTGGGGCGGTTTTATGCAAATAGAGCCAAATGAAGCACGAGTAATGATTTTCTTTGGGAAATATGAAGGAACGGTAAAGGAAAATGGTTTTTTCTGGGTAAATCCGTTTTTTACAAAGAAGAAACTTACGTTACGCGCTCGCAACCTCGATGCCGACCCAATTAAAGTGAACGATAAAACAGGTAATCCTATTATGATTGGAATGGTAGTGGTTTGGCGGGTTACCGATACTTATAAAGCTTCTTTCGATATCGATAATGCTTCGATGTCGGTGGCTGTACCTGGTACTCCCAATGTTGATAATGTAAACCAAAAAATGAAAGCGTACGAGAATTTTGTAAAAATTCAGTCGGACGCTGCACTGCGCAAAGTTGCCGGTATGTACGCTTATGACAAAACCGGAACAGCCAATGATGACGAACTTACACTCCGTTCGGGAGGAGAAGAAGTAAATGAAATTCTCGAAAAACAAATCAACGAACGGCTTGCAATTGCAGGAATAGAAGTTCTCGAAGCTCGTATCAATTATCTGGCTTACGCTCCTGAAATTGCTGCTGTAATGCTTCGCCGTCAGCAGGCTGATGCAATTATAGCAGCCCGCGAAAAAATTGTTGATGGAGCCGTAGGTATGGTAAAAATGGCTTTGCATAAATTATCTGAAGAAAATATTATCGATTTGGATGAAGATAAAAAAGCCGCGATGGTTAGCAACTTATTGGTTGTACTATGCGGCGAAGAAAATGCGCAGCCAATTTTGAATACAGGAACTTTACATCAATAAAAATTTACTATTTTCTCATTTACTATTTACCATTTTTATAAATTGGCTAAGGAAACGAAAAATAAAACCTTTGTGCTTCGTATCGATGCTGATACAATGGAAGCTGTAGAAAAATGGGCTGCGGATGAATTCCGAAGTGTCAACGGGCAGATTCTGTACCTGCTTGATCAGGCATTAAAGAAGAACGGAAGATTGCCAAAAAAAAATAAATGAAATAAGAAGACTGTCAAAATTGACAGTCTTTTTTTTGAGCTGTACCCTAAAATTTGAGCAATAAATTACTAAAAATGCTGATTTTAAGAATTTTTGGAGAAAAAGCAGTATCTTTGCACCCGAAAATAAATAGTTTAAAAAGAAAAATGTAATTTTTTATGAATGTAGTTACAAAAACCATCGCACTGGGCGATGGAAGAGAAATTACCATTGAAACCGGAAAGCTTGCAAAACAGGCTGATGGTTCTGTGATGGTTCGCATGGGTAACACCATGCTGCTGGCAACCGTTTGTGCTGCCAAAGATGCTGTTCCTGGAACAGATTTTATGCCGCTTTCGGTGGATTATAAAGAAAAGTTCGCAGCTAACGGACGTTTTCCAGGAGGATTTACCCGTCGCGAAGGTCGTGCATCGGATTATGAGATTTTAGTTTCACGCCTTGTTGATCGCGCGTTGCGTCCGCTTTTCCCTGATGATTTTCACGCTGAAACTTTTGTAAATGTTATGCTTTATTCTGCTGATGGTATTGATATGCCTGATGCACTCGCTGGGTTGGCTGCTTCTGCTGCTTTGTCTGTTTCCGATATTCCATTTAACGGACCTATTTCTGAAGTTCGAGTGGCACGTATCGATGGCAAATTCGTTGTAAATCCAACTTTCGCACAACTCGAAACTGCCGATATGGATATTATAGTAGCGGCTACGCTCGATAATATTATGATGGTAGAAGGTGAAATGAAAGAAGTGAGTGAGGATGATTTGTTAAATGCAATGAAGGTAGCACATGAAGCTATAAAAGTTCATTGTCAGGTTCAGCTGGAATTAATGGAAGCTGTTGGTAAAACTGCGAAACGCATATATTGCCACGAAGAAAATGATGAAGACCTGAAAAAAGATATCTGGGCTAAAACGTATGATAAAGTATATGCATTTGCCACAGCCTGCAATGCCGATAAACATTCGCGCGCTGAGAATTTTGAATCGGTAAAAGCAGAATATATTGCAGCGCTTGAACCTGAAGTTGCAGAAGCAAAAAAAGGTTTAATCGATGTTTATTACCATGCAGTTGAAAAGGAAGCCATGCGTCGTTCAATTCTCGACGAAGGCAAACGTCTCGATGGTCGTAAAACCAATGAAATTCGTCCTATCTGGAGCGAAGTGGATTATCTTCCGGGACCTCACGGTTCAGCTGTGTTTACCCGTGGCGAAACACAATCGCTTACTTCGGTTACTCTCGGAACAAAAAGCGATGAAAAACTCGTTGACGAAGCTTTAATTCAGGGTAAAGAACGTTTCTTGTTGCATTATAATTTCCCACCGTTTTCAACTGGCGAAGCCCGTGCATCACGCGGGACTGGTCGTCGTGAAATCGGACACGGAAACTTAGCTTTCCGTGCTTTGAAAAATATGATTCCTGACGATTATCCTTACGTTGTTCGTGTGGTATCTGATATTCTGGAATCGAACGGTTCATCGTCGATGGCTACCGTTTGTGCTGGAACATTAGCATTAATGGATGCCGGAGTGCAGATAAAAAAACCTGTAACTGGTATTGCCATGGGGTTGATTTCTGAAAATAAAGGAAAAAACTTTGCAGTGCTGTCCGATATTTTGGGAGATGAAGACCACCTTGGTGATATGGACTTTAAAGTAACAGGTACTGTTGATGGCATTACCGCAACACAAATGGATATCAAAGTGGATGGACTTTCGTACGAAATTCTGGAAACTGCCTTAAAACAGGCAAAAGAAGGACGTTTGCACATAATGAATAAAATAAAAGAAACTCTTGCTGAGCCACGCACAGATTTGAAACCACATGCTCCACGCATCGTTGTGATGTTCATTCCGAAAGAAATGATAGGTGCTGTTATAGGCCCCGGCGGTAAGATAATTCAGGGAATGCAGGCTGAAACGGGAGCAGTTATCAACATTGAGGAAATTGGCGATCAGGGACGCATTGAAATTGCAGCCAACAATAAAGCTGCCATTGATGCTGCTGTGGCAAAAATTAAAGGTATTGTTGCTATACCGGAAGTTGGAGAAACATATCCTGCCAAAGTAAAATCGGTAATGCCTTATGGCGCTTTTGTTGAATTCCTGCCCGGAAAAGAAGGATTACTTCACATTTCGGAAATAGAGTGGAAACGCATTGAAACCATGGATCAGGCGGGTATTAAAGAAGGCGATATGATTGATGTGAAACTGCTCGATATCGATCAGAAAACAGGTAAATTCAAACTTTCGAAAAAAGCATTGTTACCAAGGCCTCCAAGAGAAGAAAAGCCGAAAGCTGAGTAAACCTCACCCCTAACCCCTCTCCCTGAGGAGAGGGGAAAAGAAAAGCTGCAATTCGTATGAGTTGCAGCTTTTTTTATAGAATATGTTTTTGTATTTCAAATTAATAATCTAAATTTGTACAAATTTATAGTCCAAGTATAAAATTGTACAAAATGTGGATAGATCGTTCAATTAAAAGCGAGTTGTTGGATTTGGCAACACAATATTCTGTAATCATGGTTACCGGGCCAAGACAATCAGGAAAAACAACTTTATGCAGAAAAGTTTTTCCTGACAAACCATATTATAGTTTGGAAAATCCGGATGTTCGCGCTGCAATCATTGCTGATCCCAGATCGTTTTTCAATTCCAATACCGATGGTGCAATCATTGATGAATTTCAGCGATATCCTGAAATTTTATCTTACATACAGGGAATAGTGGATGAGAAAAAGCAAAAAGGACAATTTGTTCTGACAGGGAGCAATAATGTTTCGATGCTGACGAATTTGAGCCAAAGCCTTGCAGGACGTGTTGTCATTCTGAAACTTTTACCATTAAGTTTAAGTGAAGTTACAGATATTGCTAAGAATTATACAACCAATGATTATTTATTAAATGGATTCTATCCAGCGGTTTACTCTGAAAACCTGAATCCAACCAAAGCATACAGAAATTATTATGAAACTTATATTGAAAGAGATGTTCGACTGTTAATCAACATAAAGGATTTGGTTAGTTTTCAGAAGTTTATAAGATTATGTGCCGGACGTACAGGTCAACTTTTTAATTTCAGTAATTTAGCCACAGAAGTAGGAGTAACAGTTATGACAATTCAGTCCTGGCTTTCAGTTTTGCAGGCAACGTATATTGTTTTTATGCTTCAGCCATGGTCGGTAAATCTGAGTAAACGACTCGTAAAAACACCTAAACTGTATTTTTATGATGTGGGACTGGCATCGTATCTTCTCGGTATTGAAAATAAAACCCATTTGATAACTCATCCATTGCGGGGTGCATTGTTTGAAAATATGGTCGTGGTTGATATCCTGAAAAAACGTTATAATTCAGGTATGGACAATAATCTGTATTTTTACCGTGATAATCACGGAAATGAAGTGGATGTAATTCAGGAATCAGGACATCAGGTGAATGCTTATGAAATTAAGTCGGCACAAACTTTTACGCCTCATTTTCTGAAAGGATTGGATTATCTTCGGAAAATTATACCTGAACGCTTAGGTGAAACAAACCTTATTTATGATGGTTCGGATAAAATGATTATAACGGGCCACAGAATTGTGAATTTCAGAAAAATATAGATGAATCAAAAAATTGATGCATTTTATGTGTTTCATTTTCGGTTATTCATATAATTCTAAACTTTGATTTGATTGTTCGGAAAAAATATATCTTCTTCCCATTTATCCACATTCGTTTTTAGTGTATTATGTAAATACCTATTTTACCAATATCTTTACAGCACTTTTTATATCGGCAGCTGAAGCGGCATTGTAAATCACAAATTCACCCTTTTCAACTTCCCAATTTTGTGTTTTGTCATTAAAAAATGCCATATCTTTTACTTTTACACTAATTTCTACCATTTTTGTTTCTCCGGCTTTCAGTTCAATTTTATCAAAAGCTTTCAATTCTTTTTGCGGACGTAAAACAGATGCTTTTGGTTGAGAAGTATAAATCTGAACCGCTTCAGCGCCATAAGTGTTTCCGGTATTTTTGAGAGTAAATGTAAGCTTAATAACATCATCTATATTGTAAGTTTTTTTATCAGCCGAAATTTTTCCGTATTCGAAAGTGGTGTAAGATATGCCAAAACCAAAGGGGTACAGCGGTTTAATTTTTTTTGAATCGAACCATCGGTAACCCACCAGAATATCTTCTTTATATTCCTGTTTGATACTGTCGCCTGGATAAGATATTGCACCAAAAGCATGTGCGCCATAGTCCGTTAGTTTTGCACCAAAAGTAAACGGTAATTTTCCACTTGGATTTATTTCTCCTGAAAGTACGTTGGCAATTGCACTGCCTGATTCTGAACCTCCGTACCAAGCCTGAACAAGTGTAGTTGCCTTATTGAGCCATGGCATTTCGTAAGCATTACCTGTTAGCATTATTAACACAATATTTTTATTCACCTTTAGTAATTGTTCAATTAATTCATTTTGCTCGAAAGGCAGGGCGTACGATAACCGATCGTTTCCTTCGCTATCTTGATGCGCATTTTTATTCAGTCCACCCACAAAAATAACCAATTCGGATTTTGCAGCCAGTTCAACGGCTTCTTTCCTGATTTTTGCTGCATCGTAAGGCGATTTATTTACTTTATTGTACGAAACTTTTCCCGACCCGTATCCAATTGCATACTGAATTTTTTCAGCACCGAATTTATCTTTCAAACCTTCCAATGGCGAAATTTCACGCTTGGGTTTCAATTCAGAAGAACCTCCGCCCTCTGTAAGATTACGAATGGCATTTTCGCCAATCACTGCAATAGTTTTAAATTTCGATGCATCTATCGGAAGCAGATTGGCGCTGTTTTTCAACAAAACAATTCCGTTTTCGGCAATTGTACGTGCCACTTCCCGATGTTTTTCGTTAGCCAATGCGCCAAAAGGTTTATTAATGTTCATTGCAGTGCGAAAAATCAGGCGAAGAATGCGTGTAGCTTTTTCATCGACATTCGAAACCGGAATTTCACCCGAACGTAGCATTTGAAGATATGGTAAAGCAAGAAAATAATTGTTATAAGCAAATGCTTTATTAGAAGTGAATCCATCAGTCCACGTGCCCATTTCGATATCCAGCCCATTTAATGCAGCATTTTTTGTGTTATGAACAGCGCCCCAATCGGTTATTACTGTGCCATCAAACTTCCAGTCGCGCTTTAATATTTTATTTAACATGAGTTCATTTTCGCAAGCCCACTGACCACGAATTTTATTGTAAGCGCCCATAATAGTCCATACGTTACCTTCAGTAACTGCTGCTTTGAATGCAGGAAGATAAATTTCGTGTAAAGCACGGTCGCTAACCTGAACATCAATATGTCCACGCCATTTTTCCTGATTGTTGAGAGCGTAATGTTTCACACAGGCTGCAACTCCATTTGTTTGTACGCCCTGAATGTAAGGAACAACCATTTTAGATGCCAAAAACGGATCTTCGCCCAAATATTCAAAGTTTCTACCATTCAACGGAGTGCGGTAGATATTTACACCTGGTCCCAACAATACATCTTTGCGCCGGTAACGTGCTTCGGCTCCGATTGCGACACCGTATTGGTACGATAATTTTGGATTAAAAGTAGCAGCCAAACAAGTTAATGCAGGAAATGCCGTACACGAATCGTTTGTCCATCCAGCATGTGCCCAGCTATCCCACATAATTTCCATTCTTACTCCGTGCGGACCATCGCTCATCCAGAGTTCGGGAATGCCCAGACGTGGAACCCCATGCGACGAAAATTTTGACTGTGCAGTGCAAAGTTTTACTTTTTCTTCAAGCGTCATTCGCGACAATGCATCTTTAACTCTAAGTTCAACAGGTTGTGAATTATCGAGATACAAAGGGGTATTGCTTTGCGCATTTGAGTTTATAAACGTAAGAATTGAAGTTAAAAGAATTAATGCAATTTTTTTCATTTAAATATTTTTAAAAATTATAATTTTATACGCACAAGTATAATCAAAGGGTTGTTATATAATAACACAATGTGTATTAAATCAAGCTGTTATGTGTTGAAACTATTATTATACTGAAAAGATTAATTAAAATACTCAACGCGAAGAACCAATGTTTTCATTTTTTACAACATGCCAATAACCTGATTCTTAAATAATGGGAGCGAATAGGAAAACTTTTAAGTTTCCTTTACATCTTAGCATCTCTGCGTTCAAATTTATATTTTTTATAAGGAACTATTGTATTCTTAAACTAATACTGAATTTATATTCTTATTTTCGTAGCAATTACAAATATAATTAAAATTACGATTACAAATTTTAATTTTTTTCTTTTGTATTTAAACTTGTTTGATTTAAATAGGCAGTATAAATTTTCGCAAAAGAAAATGTTAAATTACTTATAATTCTTTTCGTTAATTAGCCGTATCTTTGTTTTGTTTAAAAGCAATCTTTTTTTTCAAAATTGTGAAAGGTATTATGGGATTAATCAAACAACTTTTGTTATTATTTTGGTTCATTGCCGTGAGCATTAGTTGCAACAGTTTAAAATACCTGCAACAGACCGATGGAATAACAATCAGGCTGAAAGCCGACTCACCATACGGGGCAAAGTTAATGCGCCTGCAGGTAATTGATGAAAATATTATTCGGGTTAGCGCTACTCCCGAAAATTCTTTTCCTGAATTTAAAAGTTTGATTACCACATACAAGTTGCCTGCAAAATGTAAATGGACAACAAAACAGAAAGACGATAAAATAATTTTAGAAACCTCTGTATTACGTATTGCAGTAAAAAAAACTACGGGTGAGATTACTTTTTCTGATTTGCAGGGAAATGTTTTGCTCAGAGAACAATCAGGCAACGGTAAGTTTTTTTCACCCTTTGAGGTAGAGCAAACAAAAGGTTATAGTTTCCGACAGGTTTTCGAATCGCCAGACGATGAGGCTTTTTACGGGTTGGGTCAGCATCAGTCCGACGAATTTAACTGGAAAGGACGTAACGAAGAATTATTACAGTACAACACCAAAGTATCAATTCCTTTTTTAGTATCGAATAAAAACTATGGTATTCTTTGGGATAATTATTCTCTCACTCGTTTTGGCGATCCACGTCCATATACTAATTTAAGTGAAGTATTTACAATGTACGGAAAAAACGGTGAAACGGGTGGACTAACTGCTAAATATTTGTCGAAGAAAAATACCGAAAATATTTATTTTGAGCGTCTCGAAACAAACGTAGATTATGAAGACATAGAAACAATTAAAAACTTTCCGAAGAACTTACCTTTGAACAATGCCGCAATAACATGGGAAGGACAAATACAGCCGAACGAAACGGGACTTTTCCACTTTAAATTACATTATGCAGGATATACCAAAGTTTTTCTTGACGATAGTCTGGTTGTGAAACAACGTTGGCGTACTGCATGGAATCCGAACAGCTTTAAATTTGCCGTCAAGCTTGAAAAGGGCAAACATCACAAATTAAAAATTGAGTGGATACCCGATGGAAGTGTATCTTATATTGGAATAAAAGTGCTTTCGCCAGTGCCAACTCACGAACAGCAAAAACTTTCAATTTGGTCGGAAATGGGAAAAATGCTCGATTATTACTTCATTCATGGAGATAATATCGATAAGGTTATCGGAGGTTACAGAACGCTTACCGGTAAAGCTGAAATTGTGCCAAAATGGGCGCTTGGTTTCTGGCAAAGCCGTGAGCGTTATAAAACCCAGGATGAAATGCTTACTGTGCTTAATGAATTTCGGAATCGAAAAATACCGATAGACAATATTGTTTTAGATTGGAATTACTGGCCTCAGAATGCATGGGGAAGTCATGAATTTGACAAGTTGCGTTTCCCCGACCCGAAAGCAATGGTTGATTCCATTCATCGGCTTGATACAAAAATAATGATTTCAGTATGGCCAAAGTTTTATGTAACCACCGAACATTTCCGTGAATTTGAGCAAAACGGTTGGATGTATATGCAGGCTGTGAAGGACAGTATCAGAGATTGGGTCGGACCTGGTTATGTAGGGTCGTTTTACGATGCCTACAACGAAAAAGCACAGAAATTGTTTTGGAACCAACTGAAAGAACATCTTTTTCCGCTTGGAATTGACGCATGGTGGATGGATGCCAGTGAACCCAATGTGCTCGATTGTACACCCATTCCGTATCGAAAAGCATTATGCGGACCCACTTCACTTGGTTCGTCAACCGAATATTTCAATGCATATGCACTAATGAATGCCAAAGCCATTTACGAAGGATTAAGAGATGCGGACAGGAACAAACGTGTTTTTCAACTAACACGTTCGGGTTTTGCCGGATTGCAACGTTACAGCACTGCAACATGGAGTGGTGATATTGCTTCGCGGTGGGAAGATATGAAAGCACAAATACCTGCTGGTATCAATTTCTCGATGAGTGGAATACCTTACTGGACTATGGATAACGGAGGCTTCTGTGTAGAAAAACGCTACGAAAAAGCAAAAGAAGCAACTGAAGATATGGAAGAATGGCGCGAATTAAATACACGCTGGCATCAGTTTGGTGCTTTTGTACCAATTTTTCGTACGCACGGACAGTATCCATATCGCGAAATGTGGAATATATCGCCAGAAACACATCGATCCTATAAATCCATGTTGTACTACAATCAGCTTCGTTACAGATTGATGCCATACATTTATTCATTAGCAGGAAAAACCTATTTCGATGATTATACAATCATGAGAGGCCTTGTAATGGATTTTCCGGGAGATAAAAATGTATTAAATACAAGTGACCAGTATATGTTTGGAAATGCACTTATGATTTGTCCGGTTTACGAATACAAAGCATGCAGTCGGGATGTATATTTTCCACAAAACGAAGGATGGTACGATTTGTATTCAGGGAAGTTTATGGCTGGTGGTCAAAAGTTGAAGGTAAATGCACCTTACGAAACTTTACCCGTATTTGTTCCTGCTGGAACTATTCT
>CAYQWD010000004.1:0-9362 GCA_964420955.1 uncultured Paludibacter sp.
AGCACGAAATTACCCGATTAGCAATACAACTGATGCATCGCCAAGACTAATTTTTTTTATCTTTGCAGGCATAGTTTTTTTTCCAGAAAAACAAGAAAACAAAAATTGCAAAAAAATTATGCCCTACCGAAGATTACCGAATACAGATCAGGCGCGTTTGCGTTCTTTGCGCCAAGTCATTTCGCGTTGCGAAAATCAGGATTATTCACATCAGATAGTGCAGTACAAAACACTACACGAAGCAAAAACGTATCTCAGTCATTTCGAAAAGCATCTTGCTCAATATCAGCAAACGTTGGAAAATCAGGTACTTGCAAATAAAAAGTATCAACAAATAGTACATAATGCCCGCCTTTATATCTCACACTTCATACAGGTATTAAATTTATCGGTAATTCGGGGCGATATAAAAAAAGATCACAAACTTTTTTATCAACTCGATCCCAACACCCATACAGTTCCTGATTTAAGTACTGAATCTTCGATAATTGAATGGGGAAAATACATAATTGATGGCGAGAATGAGCGAGTGCGAAACGGCGGACTGCCAATTTACAATCCGGCAATAGCAAAGGTAAAAGTGCATTACGAAATTTTTAAGGAGTATAAAACCAACCAAAAACTTCATCAGCAGGCAACGAACCGAAGTTGGGAAGAACTGGTAAATTTTCGGAAAAAAGGCGATTTGATAATTTTAGATGTATGGAATCAAGTGGAGGAAAAATTTCGGGATGAACCTCCTTTTAAAAAATTCAACAAATGCAGAGAGTATGGTTTGATTTATTATTACCGCAAAGGTGAGAAAGAACTTACTCCGGAAGATGTTTGATGTATGAAGTTCAAAAAATATAAACCAAAACAGAGGCAGGAAAATATCCTGCCTCTGTTTTGGTTTATATTTATAAGTAAAATCAAATTTTTTTAATCAATAGTGTACGAAGGTGTGATAATTTTGTTCATTTTAATATCATGTTCCTGAGCAGGAACGGTGTCCACCAGCTGAAAATCAAAAGCAATTCCCCATTTTTTTATTTTTTTCTGTTTCAGATATTGATCGTAATACCCTCTGCCACGCCCAAGGCGTCGTTTTTTTCGGTCGAAAGCTGAACCCGGAATTATTGCCAGATCAATTTCCTCAAGATAATTTTCCTGAGCCTGTGGTTCCCATATTCCCAGCTCGCTACGTGTGAGATTATCGCGCGATGTAAATAGTTTTAAAACCATCATTCGCCCTACAACTACAGGAAGCAGAATTTTTTTTTGGTTACTCCATTTTTCTATAAAATCGTGGGTGGGTACTTCTCGTGACGATGACCAATACATCATGAGCGTTTTTGCCTGTTTAAAATCTGGCATTTGCTCAATTTTTTCAAAAATTTTCAGTGATGATTCTCTTTTCTGTTCGTCAGTAAGTTCTTTTTTCTGCGCTCTGATTTTGTGCCTGAGCATTGATTTTTCAAGGCTTATAGAGTCTTCATCTTCATCTTTCAGAAAATTCAGGAAGGATAAAATACTTTTTTTTGCCATTTTTGATTTGTAATGATACGAAATACAAATTTAAAAAAAAATCAGGATTTCTCTTGATTTTCTCTTATAATTGTCCGGCTTCCACCAGATTTATTACTCTTTCAACTATCCTGTCCTCGCCATCGGCTTTGAATTCAGATTTTAGATTTGATCCAAAAAGTTTTGCCACTCCTTGCCAAAACACTGCGGTGAAGGTTCCTTTATAATTTTTTATCAAATCGAAGGAGGTTTTGTCACATTCACGACTCACAAGTTTCATTAGCATACGACCCTGATTAATCGTCATTTTTTTCAATTCTTCTTCGTATTTCTTGAAAAGTGTTTTTTCGTATTGCGAAATGAATTTCTTTTTATCTTTTTCATTAGGAATTTCCAATAATTGCAGGTTAACAAGCCTAAGTTCGCTTGCAAGTAATTTTGCATAAGGCAATGTTTTTTTTACATCGCGCACTGTTCTCCAGAAAAACTGTTCCTGTTTTTTGTTTTTAAATGTATTGCGTGGATAAACCCACAAATCATGTAAAAATGCAAGAAAAACTGTATCACCACCGTTAACCTGAACCATCAACCGTGCACCTCCCGGAGGAACAAAATCGCTCGAAACAGAATTATTTTGTGTACTTATACCGGATATAAGTATTAAAAGGAAAAGCATTATTATTGTCAGGCGCTTCATTTTGCAAAATTACACATTTTAAATTTCAGTTGTTTTCTATCAGCAATTTTTGTACCGCAAATTCAAGTGTTTTATCGCTTATTATTTTTTTTTTGGTATTCGTATTAAATCAAAAATTTTTTTTTATTTTTGAAATCAAAGACTTACTTAATTCTATGATATGAAAAAGCACATTCTCTTGTTAGCATCAATACTTTCAATTTTATCTGCTACCGCACAATCAACAGCTGTTATTCCATCGGGAATTTCAATTGCAGGCACTTCAGTTTCTGATACCTACAATGTGAATGCTTTCGGCAATACAGCCAACATGAGTTATGTTTCTACCGGCGAAGCTGGGATCACTTTCGAAAACAGGTATCTATTAAAGGAATTATCTACAAAAGCAGTTCAGCTTACATACTCTTTCCCATTTGTTACAGCAGGATTACAGTTTTCCTACATGGGATATCCGCTTTATCATGAAATGCTTGCAGGCGCTGGCTTTGCCCGAAATTTTGCCGATAAATTTGCACTTGGCGTTCAGTTTAATTATCTGAATGTTTATTTCACCGGAATCAATGAATACCGTTCTGCATTTTTCCCTCAATTTGGGTTCAATCTTAATCTGACTCAACGTACAAATCTCGGTTTCTGCGCTTTTAATCCTTTTCAAACAAATATTCGAACTACTATAATAGAAAAACGAATTCCATCCATTTTTAGTTTAGGAACGCAACATTTTTTTTCCGATGATTTGGTGTGGCGCGTTCAGGCTGACAAGGAAATCAGTAGTTTTTACCGATTAGCCACCGGATTTGAGTATGCTATTTCGGGATTTTTAACAGCAAAACTTGGCACTTACTACAATAATTATCTTGTAATGTGTTTCGGAGCAGGATTTAAATTGACGGGTTTGTGTTTCGATTTGAATGCTGAACTTCATCCGATTGCCGGTGTAAATTTATTGAGTGCACTGAGGTACAAATTATGAATTTATGAACAGAAAGCTGCTTTTTTTTGTAATTTTTGACGTTTTTTCTGTACTTTGTTTAAAGGCGCAGGATGCCTCTGGAGTTACCGAACAGTTAATTGCTGATATTTTTGAGCAATTTGCCGCCGAAAGTAACGAAGATCTTGATTTTGAAACTTTCTACGATGATTTGTTGGAACTTAGCAAAAATCCGATTCAGATTAACAGCGCAACTCGTATTGAATTAGAGCGTATCCCTTTTTTATCGGACAATCAAATTGAAAATTTGCTGTTTTATGTTTATCGTTACGGTCCGATGCAAACCATTTATGAATTACAGTTGGTTGAAGGACTTGATATGACCGATATACATCGTATGTTACCTTTTGTAGTTTTAGGCGCTAACAAACGAAAAACAGAAAAGATTTTCATAAATGAGGTTTTCAGATATGGAAGAAGAGAGGTGCTCACACGTATTGATTATACAGCAGAAAGACGTAAGGGTTACATTCCAAAGGAAACTGAAAACCCAGCCGATGAAGTTCAAATGAAAGCCCCATACGCAGGTTCGCAGCTCTACAACTCGCTCCGTTATCGTTTTAATTTTCGTAATCGTGTTCTGTTTGGTGTAACTGCCGAAAAAGATGCAGGAGAACAATTTATGCGCAAAGGATACGATTTTCTGTCGGTTTATGCACAAATAGACAAAATTGGGAAAGTTCACCGTGCTGTTTTTGGCGATTTCCGTGCAAATTTTGGAATGGGATTAGTGTTACACCCCGATTTTAGTGTAGGAAAATCGGCTTTCGTTACCAATGTTATACCGCGTAACAGTGGATTGAAAAAATTCAGTTCCACTGATGAATATAATTTCTTTCGCGGAACGGGTGTTACTTTCAAATTTGGGCAAACTGATATTACAGCGTTTTATTCCAAAAAAAAAATTGATGGAGATACACTTGGAGGATTTTTTCCATCGATCGTAAAAACGGGATATCATCGTACCGATTCGGAGATTTTAAAAAGGAAAACCATAGGTCAGCAAGTTGCAGGTTTTAATGCTACCGTTAACTATAATAGAATACAAATTGGTTTTACCGCAGTTCATACCGGTTTCGATACAGAATTTCAGCCTGATAAAACAGTTTACAATTTTCACTATTTCAGCGGAAGGAAGCAATCAGTTGCAGGAATAAATTACCGGTTCAGGTTACAAAAATTATACTTTTTTGGAGAAACAGCAATGTCTGACCGGCTTGCTCCGGCTACAATCAACGGGCTAACTTTTAAACCTGTTTCTACAGTTTCCCTTATAGCTTTACACCGGTATTTTTCGCCGGAATACGATACATTTTTCGCCAATACTTTTTCGGAGTCAACGCGCGTAAATAACGAAAGTGGTTTTTATTTTGGCGCCGAAGTTCGTCCTTTTCGTAAATGGAAAATTGCGGCTTATGCCGATAGCTATCGTTTCGCATGGCCAAAATTTACTGCAAGTGCACCTTCAGATGGTATGGATTATTTGTTTCAAGCCGATTTTTCTCCTCAGAGGCGAATGAATATGTTTTGGCGATTACGATACGAAGAAAAACTGAATAATTTATCCCAATCAGCCGTTTTACCTGTCCTGAAAAAGTTTGGAAAAGCATCGTTGCGTTATCAGCTTGTATATAATTTCGGAAATTTCTCTATCAAAAATCTGATTGAAATAAATTATACACAAACCGGAAATCAAACTCCCAAATTTGGTGCAACTGCTTTGCAGGATGTGAGTTACGCATTTTTAACAATTCCTCTGAAAATTGATTTCCGCTACCATTTTTTTGATGCATCTAATTATGAAAACCGATTTTATCTTTACGAAAAAGATGTACTTCATGCATTTTCCATACCCATGTTTTACGGAAAAGGAAGCCGGTATTATCTCAATCTCCGTTACGATTTGAATTCTAAAATTTCAGTTTGGTTTAAAGCCTCACAAACAGTTTTTGCCGATGGAAGAGAAAGTATGGGAAGTGGAAATGATTTGATAACCGGAAATAAAAAAAGTGATTTCAGAATGTTGGTTCGCTGGGAGTTTTAGTAATATTAACCTTCTAACGGATTTTCGGGATAAGGCAGCAATAACTGATAAATATCGATATCGAGCCATTTGTTAAATTTATAAGCAATTTGACGTACAGTTCCGCTGTGCGCAAATCCAAATTGTTTATGAAGCCCGATGCTTGCTTCATTGGACGAATCGATAACAGCAACCAAGCAATGATATTTTTGTTCGGAGGCATTTCGAATAATTTCATTCATTAAAATCTTACCCAAACCTTTCCCACGGTGGTGTTTATGAACATAAAGCGAAATTTCAACCGTGTATTTGTATGCCTGTCGGTACCGAAATTGACCATAAGTACCAAATCCAAGCAATTCATTGGTTTCTTCGTCAATTATACCTGCTACTGGAAAATTTCCTTTTTGTTTTAATTCAAACCATTGTCGCATCGTTTCGGCGTTCCAGATTTGATAATCGTAAATCGCAGTAGAGTTCAAAACTGATTCATTGAGAATTTCAAGTATTTGATTCGAATATTCGGTTCCGCAAATAATTGTTTTCATAAAAATATTATCAATGGGTCGTTATAAAATAACACAATGTGGATTAAATCAAGCTGTTTATGTATTGGCATATTTATTATTCTAAAAAGATTAAATAAAATACTCAACGCGAAGGACGCAAAGTTTTCAACTTTTACAACATGCTAACAGCCAAACTCTTAAATTAAGGACGCTAAGAGGAAATCTTAAATGTTTTTTCTTTGGGTATTTGCATCTTCGCATCTTTGCGTTCACAATAATATTTTTTATAACGAACTATTGTATTATATAACAAGAAGCAAAGTAAAAAAATCAAAAGACAGGTAAAAAGAAACTGAAATCAATGATTCATACACCAAAAAAAACATATTAATCATGCAAACTACGAAGAGAATGTAATTGTCAAGCGAAAAAATTTTTTCAACAAAATTAAGGAAATATTTCAGGAATTCTGATTAAATTTGAAAGCACTTATTTGGCTTTTGTCATTTTACTTTGATTTTTGATATTTATATAAAATAAAACTCTGATTTGCAAATATATAAAAATCTATTGCAAAGTCTACATTGCAATTTTGGAAAAAATAAAGTATCTTTGTAGCTTCATTAGCGGGTAAACATAAAACATACAAATAAATGGACTTATTAAACAAAATTATGGAACGTGCCAAGGCAAATCCAAAACGGATAGTATTGCCCGAAGGTACAGAAATTCGTACATTGAAAGCTGCAGATATTATTCTGAAAGAAAAGGCGGCAAAGTTGATTTTGATAGGTGATGAAGCAGAAATTAAAAAACTTGCAGAAGAAAATTCATTGACTTATATAAGTGAAGCTACGATTGTAAATCCACAAACACATCCGAAAATGGAGGAGTACTCAAGTATGTTGTTTGAAATTCGCAAAAGTAAAGGCATGACCAAGGATGAAGCTCGCAAACTTGCAAAAGATCCGCTATATCTGGGCTGTTTAATGATAAAAGCCGGCGATGCCGATGGAGAATTAGCAGGTGCGCAAAACACCACCGGCAACGTTTTGCGTCCGGCATTTCAAATTGTAAAAACATTACCAGGAATCAGCATTGTATCGGGTGCTTTACTAATGTTTACTAAAACTCCGCAGTTTGGCGAAAATGGTTTGCTTGTTTTTGCCGATTGCGCCGTTAATCCAAATCCGAATGCTGCAGAACTTGCTCAAATTGCTGTTTCTACAGCTCAAACCACCAAAACAATTTGCGGATTTGAACCGAAAGTTGCCATGCTGAGTTTTTCAACCAAAGGAAGCGCCAAGCATGAGCTTGCCGATAAAGTTATAGAAGCTACCCGTATTGCACAGGAAATGGCGCCCGAATTGCTGATTGATGGCGAATTGCAGGCTGATGCAGCGCTTGTTCCTTCAATCGGACAAAGCAAAGCGCCCGGAAGCAAAATTGCTGGACAGGCAAACGTGCTTGTTTTCCCCGATTTGCAGGCGGGAAACATTGGATATAAAATTGTCGAAAGATTTTCCGGTTCACAGGCTGTAGGTCCGGTTTTGCAAGGTATGGCAGCGCCAATCAACGATTTATCGCGTGGTTGCTCTGTTGATGATATTGTAAATATGATAGCCATTACTGCGAATCAGGCGATAAAATAACTAACAGTAATTAAGAGAAAAAGAACGATGCATGTAAAAAGATGTGATAATTCTTAGTTTTCTCTTGATGAAAAATCCCAAATAACTTAATATATGGCAGAACCTATAATTGAACCTATCGAGAGGTTTGGACTTAGTAAAAGGCACCGTAAACGCACACTTTTTTCACAAATTGGCGTTGTAGGATGTGGAAAAGAGGGCAGTGTAATAGCTACTACAGCTGCGTTAAATGGCATGGAGGTAATTTTTCTGGAACCAAATGAGGAAAATATCGAAAATGCGTTTCAGCGAATTGAGCAGAAACTCGATAAAAAAATACAAAACTGGGGTTTAACTCAAAACGAAAAAAAAGCCGTATTGGGCAGAATTTCAGGCACAACAAAATATGAAGACCTGAAGTTTTGCGATTTTGTGATTGAAGCTGTACGATATGACAATAATACAGGTGAAAGACGTGTTAAGGAACGCAAAGAAGTATTTCTGAATCTTGAAAGAGTATTAACGCCAACAGCGGTTATAGCATCAAATGTTTCAACAGTAGTTGTTACTGAGTTGGCATCTGAACTTGTATATCAGGATCGTTGTATCGGACTTCATTTTCTTTCGAACATACCAGGTTCTCAAATTATCGAAATTGTACCGGGGCTGAATACTTCTGCTCAAACATTCGATAAAGTTTGTCAGTTCGTAAAACTCATCAACCACACTTATGTTCCTGTAATGGAATCTTCGGGTCTGGTAAGCATCAGGTTGTTTTTAATTCAACTTAACGAAGCATGTGGCGTTTTAATGGAAGGAATTGCAACCGTTGAGGATATTGACAAAGTATTAACAGTAGGATTCGGACACCGACAGGGAGTTTTTCGTACTGCCGATCAAATGGGAATAGAAAAAATTGTACGCCTGCTCGAAAATCTTTACGAAGAATACGGAAATATTAAGTACAAACCTTCCCCTGTATTATTGCGTCTTTTCAGAGCTAAAAACTTCGGAGTAAGCAAGGGAAAAGGATTTTACACTTATGATGCCTTAGGTAATATTGTTAAACAAAGCGGGGAGAAATAAATTATGAATATATTAGTATTGAATTGTGGAAGTTCATCAGTCAAATATAAATTATTTGATATGTCCCAAAAACAAGTGATTGGGTCGGGTGGAGTTGAAAAAATCGGGATGAAAGGTTCATTTATGAAACATACCCGCAAGGATGGACAAAAAATAATACTTGAAGGAGAAATACTTGAACATCAGATAGCAGTAGAATATATTCTGGGAGTTTTAACCAGTGAAAAACATGGTTCGATAAAAAATATCGATGAAATTCAAGCTGTAGGTCACAGGGTTGTACATGGGGGTGAAAAATTCAATTCCAGTGTTTTGATAACCGAAGAAGTTATCAAAAAAATTGAAGAATGTATTGAAATTGCTCCACTTCATAATCCGCCCAACCTTGCAGGTATCAAAGCAATTTCCGAACTGCTGCCCGATGTGCCTCAAGTAGCAGTATTCGATACTGCGTTTCATCAAACCATGCCCGAATATGCTTATATGTACGGTATTCCTTATTCATTGTACAAGAAATATGGCATCCGTCGTTATGGTTTTCACGGCACCAGTCATCGATACGTATCGCGTCGCGCTTGTGATTTTTTGGGAATTGATTATAAAAAGGCGAAAATAATAACTGCACATATCGGCAACGGAGCTTCGATTGCTGCAATCGATCGGGGAAAATCAATTGACACTTCAATGGGATTTACCCCCATAGAAGGATTGATGATGGGTACACGTTCGGGCGATGTTGATTTGGGGGTTGTAACTTATATTATGGAAAAGGAAATGATTAGTCCATCGGTTGCTTCAACCTTGTTTAATAAACACAGTGGAGTTTTGGGCGTTTCAGGCATTTCTTCGGATATGCGCGATATTGAAAATGCAATAAGCGAAGGCAACGAACGTGCTAAACTCGCCCTTGATATGTACG
>CAYQWD010000004.1:9402-10479 GCA_964420955.1 uncultured Paludibacter sp.
TTTTGGTGTTTACCGGTGGAGTCGGCGAAAATCAAACGATTTCTCGCGAACGGATTTGCGAGGGATTAACCTTTGCGGGTATAAAAATTGATAAAAAAGTAAATCAATACTCGAAAGGTAAAGAAGAAATTTTGAGTAAAGAAGATTCTGCTGTTAAAGTAGTGGTAATACCTACTGATGAAGAGTATATGATAGCTTCTGACACAGTTTCGATAATTAAAATTCTAAATAAATAGCATCAGGAATTTTTATCTTCATAAAAAAGTCTGGTCAAAAATAAAATTAAATATGACCAGACTTTCTTTATGAATATTTTGTTAAATATGTTTTTTTAAGCCAGTGTATCGAAATTGTTTGAGTAATTTTGCACCACATTTTGGAATTTATTAAAATTTAAACCCTGTGTTATAACATTACGTATTTAATATTTATAAAATGAAGTTATTAGAAAAGCAGGTGGCTGAAAAACTGCTTAAAATAAAAGCCGTTAAATTACAACCCCGCAATCCGTTTACATGGGCATCAGGATGGAAATCGCCCATTTATTGCGATAATCGTAAAACGCTGTCGTATCCGCAAATTCGCTCCTACATAAAAATTCAGATTTCGCGATTGATTCTTGAGTTATATCCCGATGTGCAGGTTATAGCCGGCGTAGCAACCGGTGCAATTGCGCAGGGAGCACTAATTGCCGATGAACTTGGTTTGCCGTTTATATACATACGTCCAACACCCAAGGATCATGGTCTGGAAAATATGATTGAAGGCGACCTGAAACCAAAGCAAAAGGTAGTGGTAATAGAAGACCTTATTTCTACAGGAGGCAGTAGCCTCAAAGCAGTTGATGCCATTCGAAACGATGGTTCGGAAGTGCTTGGCATGATTGCTATTTTTACATACAGTTTCCCCGAAGCAGAGCAACGTTTCAAAAATGCGAAAGTGAAACTCACAACACTTTGTAATTACGAGGCAATTCTTACTGAAGCCCTCTCGATAAATTATATTAAAGAAGAAGATGTGGCAACCCTCAAAGAGTGGCGCGAGAATCCCTCGGAATGGCGCAAAGAATTGAAATAA
>CAYQWD010000004.1:10579-19933 GCA_964420955.1 uncultured Paludibacter sp.
ATGACAACCTACGAAAGCGATATTAAAACCATTTTTTCGGACGAAGAAGTGGTTTTTAGCTTACTGAGTGATATGAATAACTTGCGTAAATTGAAGGAAAATCCTGATTTTACAGAAAAAATTCAAAATTTAAAATTTGATACTGACAGTTGTTCCTTCAAAATAGACATGGCCGGTGAAGTTGTTTTTCGGATAGTTGAACGTGAACCATTCAGTCAGATTAAATTTGCTGTAGATTTGATGCCCCTGAAGGCTGATTTTTGGATTCAGCTGAAAAAATTTGCTGAAAATGATACAAAAATGAAACTAACGCTTAAAGCTGAAATTCCTTCCATGCTTAAAATGATGGTAGATAAACCATTAAAAGATGGAATTAATAAAATAGCTGAAGTTTTGGCAAAAGCAGTAACCCCTAACACCTAAAGGAGGAAAATAACTTCCGTTATGTTTGTTTTTTTTTGTGATTTGAAGAAACTATAAGGGAATTTTGGGAATACTTTTTTATTCCATTTTATGGGTAAGGTATATTGAATTTATAATCATTAATAATACAAGAAACATTTGTTTCTTTATTCCCTTCCGACTATTCGGGAAGGGGTTAGGGGTAATACACAATGGCAAAACTCTGGGAAAAAAACACAACGGTTGACAGTAAAATTGAAGCGTTTACTGTTGGTAGCGACAGAGAGATGGACGTATATCTTGCTCCATACGATATTTTAGGTTCGATGGCGCATATCACCATGCTCGAATCGGTGGGTTTACTTGCTGCAGATGAACTGAAATTACTGCTTGTTGAGTTGAAGTCCATTTATCAGCTTGTAATTGATGGTAAATTTGATATTGAAGAAGGAGTAGAGGATGTTCACTCACAGGTTGAGCTTATGCTAACGAACAAGCTGGGCGAAGTGGGTAAAAAAATTCACAGTGGTCGCTCACGCAACGATCAGGTTTTGCTCGATTTAAAACTCTTTGCCCGCGATGGCATTCAGAAAACCGTTTCGGAAGTTGAAAATCTTTTCAGTGTCCTCATTGCACAAAGCAATAATTACAATGATATTTTGCTCCCGGGATACACACATTTACAAATTGCGATGCCATCATCGTTTGGTTTGTGGTTTGGTGCTTATGCCGAAAGCCTTGCCGATGATTTGCAGCTGCTTTTATCAGCATGGAAAATCACCAACCGCAATCCGCTTGGATCTGCTGCGGGTTATGGATCTTCGTTTCCTTTAAATCGTCAAATGACCACCGATTTACTGGGCTTCGACGCAATGAACTACAATGTGGTTTACGCCCAAATGGGACGAGGAAAAATGGAACGTACCGTTGCAAATGCATTAGCTTCGGTGGCTGCAACTGTTTCAAAATTAGCTTTTGATGCCTGTATGTTTACTTCGCAGAATTTCGGATTTATAAAATTGCCCGATGCATTTACAACCGGTTCGAGCATTATGCCCCACAAGAAAAATCCGGATGTTTTTGAACTTACGCGAGCGAAGTGCAATAAACTCCAATCGCTTCCGCAGCAGATATTGATGATTACAAACAACCTTCCTTCCGGCTATTTCCGCGATTTACAAATTATTAAGGAAGTATTTATTCCCGCTTTCGAAGATCTTGCCGATTGTTTACAAATGACTGCCATGATGATGGCACAGGTGGAAGTGAATACCGAAATTCTGAACGATAAGCGTTACGATTATCTTTTCAGCGTGGAGGAAGTAAACCGTCTTACGCTGGAAGGAATGCCATTTCGTGATGCCTATAAAAAAGTAGGACTGGATATTGAATCCGGCAACTTTAAACCCGAAAAATCAGTGCAACATACCCACGAAGGCAGCATAGGAAATTTGTGTAATGAGCAAATAGTGGAATATAAAAATAAAATTTGCTCTCAATTTACATTTTCAAAAGTGCAGAATGCAATCGGAAAAATTTTAGGAAATTGGTAATTTCCCCTCTTCCCTTCTTCTCCTCCGCTCTCGCGCGATTGTATCGCTTGGGAAGAAAAAAATCAGGTTAATCTAACTGATTTGCCACACGATACAATCGTGCGGCAGCGAGGGAGTACTGCGAATGTGGAAAACCTTTCGGCAGATAATCCTGTTAGAATTTATCCATCGCCTGATAATCACGGCATTTTTCGTATTGCAGCAATACAGGATATGCAATTGGACGTTTTCAGCATATCAGGAAAATCGGTGCTTATTAAAGAAATAAAGGCAGGAAACAATATGCTCGACCTTACAGGAAAAACATCGGGAATTTACGCACTGCAGTTTGTCGGTACACAAACGAATAAAACGATTCGGGTAATTGTGAAATAAATTTTCAGTTATACGAAAAAGAAAAATGACCGGTTCATCAAATTTTTGATTGACCGGTCATTTTTTTTCTGTTTATTTTGCCTTTTCCTGCTCAGGTTTGTCTGCTCGGAACTTTCCCCAGAGTTTTACAGGTGCTTGCGAATAATCGGTACTGACATAGTTATTAACAGATTTTGTTGATGAGCCGTTTTGATAGTGGTGAAGATTACTTTCGGAGTGATGTTTTACACTAATGACTGAAATCTGGGTTTCGACAGAAGAGTTTGTTTTAAAGTTATAATCGTCGTTTGATTCGCTAATCATTGTTATGTTTTCCGGGCATTTGAATTCAATTTCCATTCTATTATTTCTTTCCGACATTAAATATTGAGGAATTACATCTTCTCCAAACGGATCTTTGTGCGATAAAACAGTTAATTGTGATGAATAAATTTCAATAATCCGGAATTTATTTTCTACAAAATTGTAATAAATTGTTTGCGATATCCAAACATTTACTCTTGATGGCATTATATACCCAATAGAAGTACCTACAGATTCAATTTTAAGCTTATTTTCATAAAAGTATCTAAAATCAGCATCAATTTTTATAATTGAATCGTTGAGCAATTTCTTCTCCGTCCAGTAATTTGTAATATTCTGTCCATCACTTTTGTTTGTTCCCCAGAAATATACAACCTGATTTTTTCTTCCATCATCGTAAAGATGTACATTATTTAATAGAGTGTTATCTCCAAATCCCAAAAATTCAAGACTTTCAATATCTAACACAGGTCTTGTGGTTATATCAAAGATAGCTGCATGAGCATTTTCTAAAACTGTAAAATCTGTTTCAGGACAACTTTTATTTACAAATAGCAGAAAAGCGTAGTCTTTATATTCTTCAGGATATTTCAGGGATTTCTTCTGAACCATAAAGCTGTATTTGGCAGAATCAGAGATATCAATCATTTTCATGGTTTTTGTTTTAACATCGTACCAACCATAATATACTTTGAAAAAATCGCGGGTAGCATGTATGCGTTTATATTCAACTACCATTCCATGGTAATCGCTTTGATTTTCGATTAAAACCATTTTTGAACTCAAATGCGGAATATGTGGAATGATGATATTTTCAGTTATTGTTTCATTCAGTTTATTACCAAAATTGTACAAAAGATGTCTTGCAAAAGTTCCGGTATGATTGTCACCAGTCACAGATTCTTTTATCGTTTCCCAATATGAATGAGTCCTGAAATTGGCATTTTCAATATAGAAACCGAAGGGATTTCCTGTAGTGTCCGAAATGCAGAATTTTTTATTTACTCCGCTGATAATATATTTAACAAAAGCATCGTATTCGTTATCAGCCGTTGAACTTAGTTGTTTTTTTATCTGATTGTCGAGATAGCCTCTCCATGTAGTATTAAAAGTAGCATTTATCCAACCATATTCAGTTAGAAGTTTCGCAGCATCGAGTTTTGAACCCTGACGATAACGCTGCATATAATAAAGAAAAGTACTCGACAAATTAGCATCAGCCTGAGAAGTTAAAGCTTTTTCAAGTAGCAATCCCTTAGCTTGCTTATCCCAACTTTGAGCTAAAAGATCAAGTATCGAACTGAATTCTGCTGTTCTACGGTTTTGACTCAGTAGGTAGTCAGGTTCTGATTGCGTTAATTCACTTTCAGAAAAAACAATTCGGGAAGCCAATGGCGCATTTGCTTCCATCCAAAAAGTATTGTTTACCGAAGATACCATATAATCATCCTGCAGATAGTGCATTAATTCATGTGGTATAGTCATTTTCAGACCATTTCTGAAAACATTTTCGTTTGCACTAGGATTTATGGTAATGTAACCTCCGAATTGTCCGAATAACGAAATATAACCTGCTGCTGCGAATGCAGCAGAACAATAAATAGTAAAATTTTGTGGAAAATTAAGTCCGAGTTTTTCAAAACGTGCAATTGCAGTATCCGCAATATTAGCGATATCCTGTATCATCATAGGATGTCCACCCCGGGTTACATCATCATCAAGGTATCCGATAAATGGTTTGTTGTTATTCCAATAAGTAGCATAATAACCCATATAATCGGTAGAATCAGAAGTGTAAACAACTTTAACTCTTTTTCTCTGAAAAAAATGTGTATAACCAATCCTGTAGAGATAACCACTTGTAATTTTTGTAAGATGATGGGTGTAAAACTGCAGGGACTTTTCTTTGATTACAACATTCCGGTTGTCGTAACGAATCCATTTTCTGTTTACATCATCAAAATAAAGTGCTCCAACATTTGGTAAAACAGAGTCAACGAACATAGCATCTGGAATATTTTTCAGTTTTATTAATAATGGAATTTTAAACTCTTTCCCGAAACTTACCCTTATATCATACACGGCGTTTATTTTTCCACCTTTTGGGATTTCTCCCGGTGCTTTATCCAGTTTAACTATCATCAACCTGAAATCCTTTGCATGAAATCCCTTGGGTACAAAAATCTCGATACTGTCAACATCAATTATCATTGAATCCTTCGTAACATTGATTGTTTTATCGTACAAAACAGTTCCCGGTGCATTTACTTTAACTGTATCGCCGTAAACCGGTTCGCAGGAAGTTTCAATGATTTTGGTTCGGTACCAGGCTGTATTGGCAGGTTTCAGTATAATTTCTTTTTCGCCAATGGTTTGTATGTTTGCTTTCAGGTTTTCGTTGGTCATATTAGATGTAATGTCAACCCATGTTTTTGCATCGGTTGAAGCTTGCCATACAAGCGTTCCGCGTACTTTTTCGTGTGCAAACAGCGTAACCGTTCCATCCTGTACCGTACTTTCAGGTAAGTTTTCAGATTTCGCAACATACATTTCCGGATATTTATTTTGAAGTATTTCTGCTTCAGAACCTAAACGGAACGAAATTGTGTCGGTGTCAACATAAGGCAAACATTTATCGGTAATTCCCCATTGTGTACTGGTATAGTTGGGCGATGCAGGATTGAAAATCTTGCAATAATAAATGTAATTCACATTAATTTTATCGACTACAATTTCAAGAATCGGACTTTCTTTTTCGTTATCCTTAGCTTTATATACATCCCAACCTTTGGTATATTTCGGATACCGACACCAGTAATATTTATTTCCGGTGTGAAAAACCGGTGCAATTTTTCGTATGTCAATCCGTACGGTATCGCCTAATGAAACAGGATAATCCTGTTTTGAAAGTGCAATCATTTTCTGATTTCCCACGTACTGAACAATGCCTGTAGTGTCCGGGATATCTTCGTAACGTAACCGGTTTTTATGAATCAGAAAATGTTTAAAGGGGCGTAACAGTAACGTAGCAGGTATTTTTCCGCGAATTTCATTGCTGTCAAGTGTCAATTCTTCTAATTTCGACGATAATGAATTGATAGAAGCAGGCAATCCGGTAATTTTATTGTTACTCAGAGAAAGACTTTTCAGACGAGGGCTGTAACAAAATCCATCGGGAATTTTTTTCAATTGATTATGAATGAATCCGATATTTTCTGCACTTTTCAAAAATCCAAAATTTTCAGGCAAACTGTCAATTTTGTTGTAGGAAGCAGCCAGACTTTTCAGCTTATTAAGTTTATTCATCGAAACCGGTAAAGTTGTGAATTTATTTCCTGAAAGATTTAAATACACAATACTTGCTTCAGCACTCAAAGCATCAGTAATTCTGTTCAATTGATTGTTGCTAACATCGAGCGTATTTAACGATGTGCTGTTAAGTAAACTCAGCGGAAATTCACCTGTAAGTGCATTATTGTTTAGATTTACAGTTTCCAATTTGGTGCAACCTGAAAATACATCGGGAATACTGCCGGAAAGTTGATTGTTAGAAGCGGAAAAGTTGCTCAGAACATCCAAATTACCAGTGGAAACAGGAATTTCTCCGCTCAGTTTATTGTCAGACAAATGCAGGATATTCAAATTTTTAAGATTGCCGATATTTGCAGGGATGTTTCCTGTAAGTTGATTGCGCGAAAGGTCGAGAAAATTGAGATTTGTTAGATTGCAAATCTGATTCGGTATTGAACCGGATATTTTGCCTCCCGACAGGTTTAAATCAGTTAAATTACCAAGTTGTCCGATAGATGCGGGAATAGTACCGGTGATAATATTTTTAAGCGACAAGTATTTTAATGCTGACATCTTATGAATATCATCTGGGAGTGTCCCGGAAATTGTTCCGTTTGTTTCAATGTGTAGATATTCAAGATTAGTTAGATTGGTAATGTTTGCAGGGAAAGTTCCGGTAAACATTCCTTTGATGATAAGTTTCTTTAATGCTGTAAGTTTCCCGATTTCCGGCGATAAAGTGCCCTGAGAATTAGCAATTTCAAGCTCAACGATTCTTTCGTTAATAACCAGTACTCCGGGCCAGCTGTATACAGGTTTGCTTAAATTCCATCGGGTCGTCTGATTAAGTTTGTTATGGATATCAACAAGCGCAAGTGAATCGGAGGGAAGAGTTTTAAATACATTTGGTGAAATAAAAACGGAGTTCAAAATGTTTGAGCCAAAAAGATAGTCAACAATTATGAAATCTTTTGTATTGAGCATATAATATCCGTTCCATTTTCCTCCCCAGCCGAAGTTTACGTGTATCAATCCATTTTCATCATAACCATCCAGCACAACTGAGTGTCCCGGCTTGCCGGCAAATTCACAATAAACCGGACGACTCTTTTCAATTTCATTCAGGACATATTCAATTTTATCGCAACTTATTAAATGATATTTGAAATAATCACTGAGTTTACTACTGTAGTTTGCCGCTGCTGGAATACTTCCGTATTTGTAGCCACAATAGTTCATATTCATTGCAACGCCTACATGAAATGAAAGTAGCTTGTAGTCTTCATCGGTGGGATTTATCCAGTTGTAAGTTGTCTTCTCGAATTCGGCACATAATTCACCGTAATTAGAATGATTGTAACAATGCGAACCTGTACCTTTATCAGGAAATTTATGATACGCCATTATCTGAGCCATGGCTGTGGCTACACATCCTGTTGGGCAGCCTCCTGCATTTTCATGATAATACTGATTCAAACTGATACCTGCTTTGTTGAGTAAAGGTTCCACCGGAGTAATTTTTTGTGGATTTTCATTTGCGATTTTAAATGTAGTTTGCTCATAAAACGCAAGCAGAACGCTTAGAGCCGGAGGTAAATTGCCATTTTCATAAACAGTTTCGGAATATCCCACAATTTTGAAATCAGCATTATTTTCTTTAATTACCACAAAACCCTGATTCTTTTTTTCGAACACATATACAGGATTGACAATCTCTCCTTTCGTAAAATAGCGTAACTGTAGCGTTGATTCGCTATTATTTTGCTCCAATGGATTTATGCTTTTTACTTTGCTCCGTTTGTTAAAAAAATCAGCTGCAGCATTTTTGGCATTCGAAAAATCGGAAGCCTTAACAGGAAGCGATATAATAAACAGCAAAATGAACGCTTTTGCAATTTTAATGTGATGTGTTTTCATATTTCCCGTAAAATTGAAATATCGGTTTGTGAAAATTTTTTGATAATTACTGAACAATTATTTTTTTTACTGAATATTGTTCATTCCTGTTGATGACCACAAAATATGCACCTGCTGAAATTGAAACAGGAACAATTGTGTTTCCGTTAATCGTGATTTCGTATCTGGTTATTCCCTGCAAATCAACAATTCGAAGCGATGCTGCTGAAGTGCTGTTATCAGTAAAGGCAATTGTAATATGATCCGTTACCAGTGTGGGAGCAACAATTATTTCGTCAGAAATTACTTCTTGTCTGATTTTATTCTGAGCACTGATATTGATGCTTTGCGTTACGTTGCAGTTATTTTTATCGGTTATTTTAAGTGAATAATTGCTTCCGGCAGTCGGTGTAACTACAGCAATATCGCCTGTTGCAATAACCTGATTGTCCTTTAACCACTGAAAACCGCCTGAAACCTGGTAACCAAAAGCAGCCATTACCACAATCGTTCCGGCTTTTACAGGCTCTTTGTACAGTACAGCAATGCTCAGTGGCTCTGCGGATTGCTGCGGAAGTTTCATCTTAACCGCTGTTTGTGCAAATATGAATTGACATGAAAACAGAATTCCAAAAATTAGAAATACGGTTTTCAGTATTTTTGAAAGCCCATGGTTTTGAATTTGATTTTTCATAATACTATTTTTTTAAGGGTAAAGCCAATCTGAAACCGGTTCTGTCTGCTAAAAATGAAGGATTGTTCGGATCGAAAATAATTCTGTATCCATTCGGAGGGAGCGACCATCGCTTTTTTGTGCGGCATTGACTGCTATTTTCCCATGTTACAGGGTCCGATAAATAACTTCCGCCTCTTAAAACCTTATCATCTCCGTTTGCGGGTCCCTGAGGATCTAATGCTGTGTTACCGGTGGTAATGTAAGGAGATGCAAACCAATCGGAGCACCACTCGTATGCGTTACCGCTCATATCGTAAATATTCAGTTCGTTCGGATATTTCATAGCAACGTTCTTTTTTTCTCCGAAAGAATAATCGATATCCCAGCCAACCTGTTCGAGACTGTTACTCCCTGCGTAATTATACCTTTTGCTGTAAATACCACCCAATGCTGCATATTCCCATTCCGCCTCGGTGGGTAAACGGAATGTTTGTCCGATTTTGGAGTTTATAGCAGGTAAAAATTTCGTGGCAATATCGTTCCACGTAACAGCAGTAACAGGCTGCTGCGGGTTTGCATAATTGCTTTTTCCGGAAAACTGACTGTACTGATTGTAAGGAAGTGAACCCATAACGGTTTGCCACAAGGCATTTGTAACTTCGGTCTGGCAAATGTAGTAATCGGAAAGTTTTACGGAATGTGCCGGCGGATTATAAATGTCTTCACCTAAAGTAAATGTACTTCCTTTTACATAAACGAGATTAAACTTCACACCGCTGATTTCAAATTCTATCAGAGGAGCATTTTCCTGCAATATAATAATAGTGTGTTCTTTTTTATCTGTTTTGATTTTTACTT
>CAYQWD010000005.1:0-19238 GCA_964420955.1 uncultured Paludibacter sp.
AAACAAACGCGAAAATCCAACCCAGAAATGATTGATAAATAAATGACAAAAGAAGAATTCTTACATCTGGTTAAAAATCCTCAAACAGTTACTGCAGCAAACGCAGCTGAACTGAAAGAGATGGCGTTGTATTATCCTTTTTTTGCCCAGGCGCAAATATTGTATGCCAAAAGTTTGGTATTGTCAAAAAATGTACACGCCGAACGTCAATTAAAATTTGCATCGCTGTATTGTGCCGATAAACACTGGTTTTTTTATTATATTTATCCTGAAAAAAAACCACTTGGTGAAAATCAACAATATGAGCGGGTAGCAAGGTATCATGGCAATTATTTCGATATTGTTGAAAATGCTGGGTCAAATGAAGAGGAGATTATTGTTTCGCTAAAAAATTTAGCTGAAAGATTAAAACAAGCCCGACAATTGGTTCTGCATGAAAGTACAGAGAAATCAGCAACCCAAAATGAAACAAATACAAAGAAAACAACAAAAGTTGAGTTTTCACTTCCGGATTATTATGCCAATGAAGTTAAAAATGAAGAAATTTCTGAAGAACGATCCAAAATATTAATTCGCGAAAAAAAATATGCTGAAGCACTGGAGATTTTGAAGAAGCTAAATTTGATTAATCCGAAAAAAAGTGTTTACTTTGCAGACCAAATTCGGTTTTTGGAAAAAGTATTAGCAAACAAAAAAAAATAACTGTTATATGTACGTTTTAATTACAATCTTGATAGTAATTGCATCAATTTTATTGACTTTACTTGTTTTAGTTCAAAATTCAAAAGGTGGCGGACTTGCAGCCGGTTTTACATCATCAAACCAGATTATGGGTGTTCGCAAAACAACCGATTTTCTCGAAAAAGCAACTTGGTCTTTGGCAGCTTTCATAATTATACTATCAATAGCAACCGTGGCTTTTGATAATACCGGAGTAAAGGTAAACGAATCTGAAGTAAAAGACCAGTTTCAGGGCACAAAACAAGCTGAGCCTGGTGTTGTAGCGCCCGGATTTGGAGAAACGCCAGTTGAAAATCAAACTCAGGAAACTGAAAATACACCTGTACAATAAATATTCAGTGAATCTGCAGGTTTTAGTTTGTAAATCTGTAGTATGTAATTATTTCAGAATTTTTTTTAGCGTATCAATTCTTTTGAGAAGGTTTGATACGCTTTAGTTTTTTAATACAAACTTTACTTGAATGCATCTCATTGATTTTGTTGATTATGCCGGCACACTTGCATTTGCTGTTAGCGGAATCCGTCTTGCTTCCGCCAAAAAAATTGATCTTTTTGGAGCGTACGTTGTTGGTTTAATTACTGCAATTGGCGGAGGAACTACACGCGATTTATTGCTTGATATTACTCCTTTTTGGATGTTACAGCCTTCGTATCTGATCGTTACTGGAATTGCTCTAATACTTGTCATTGCTTTTAGCAAATATCTTGTCAAACTTTCAAATACATTTTTTATTTTTGATACAATCGGTTTGGGTTTATTTGTAGTGGTAGGTATTGAAAAAACGCTTGCACTCGGGTTTCCTTTTTGGGTCGCAATTGTTATGGGAATGATAACTGGCACGGTTGGTGGAATTTTACGAGATATGCTCATAAATGAAGTACCACTGATATTCAGAAAAGATATTTACGCACTCTCATGTGTGTTTGGCGGAATTATATATTACATTTGTTTTAAGTTGAAAGTAAATTTTGAACTATCACAACTATTCTCAGCCCTGTCTGTTATTATAATGCGTATTGTTGCTGTTAAGTATCACCTGAGTTTGCCAATTTTAAAAGGAAGTACCAATACATAATTTTCGACTATTTTTATGTTTTGTCCACACAAATTTGTTTTTTTAAAAAAAGTTCAAAATTTCAAAAATCACCCAACATGTTACAGATTGACGATACAATAATTAGTTTTGATATTTTCGATAAACACTTTGTTTGCGATTTACAAGCTTGTAAGGGTATGTGTTGTATCGAAGGTGATACAGGAGCGCCATTGACTTTCGATGAAGTTGAAAAATTAAACGATTTATTGCCCATAATTTGGGATGATTTGACTATTGAAGCAAAAAAAGTAATAGAACATCAAAGTGTGTTTTATATCGATTTAGAGAGTGAACCGGTAACTTCATTGGTAAACGGACGTGAATGTGTTTTTACATACACTGATACAGAATGTATGTGTAAATGTGCTATCGAAAAAGCATATTACGAAGGAAAAACCGATTTTCAAAAACCTGTTTCGTGCCATTTATACCCTATCAGAATTCAAAAGTTCAACGATTTTTTGGCTATCAATTTCCATAAATGGGATATATGCAGCAATGCCTGTTTGATGGGAGAAAAACTTAAAATTCCACTTTATAAATTTCTGAAAAATCCATTGATTCGGCGATTTGGTACAGACTGGTATTCACAACTGGAAATAGCAGCTATTGAACTTGCCAAAACCAAAGAAGGTCATAAATTGTAAATTTTAAATACTAAATATCCAAATGCCACAGATAGAAATTATAACTATTGGCGATGAAATCCTGATAGGTCAGATTGTAGATACAAACTCAGCATGGATGGCAGTAGAACTGAATAAATCCGGATTCGAAGTTGTGCAGATAACATCGGTGCACGACGATGAAAGCCAAATAACAGCAGCTCTAACCGCTGCATTGGAAAGGGCTGATGTTGTTTTAATTACAGGCGGAATTGGACCAACCCGCGATGATGTTACAAAACTTACATTATGTAAATATTTTGAAAGCGGTTTGGTTTATAATGACGATGTTTACAGTAACATTGAAAATTTATTAAAACAACGTTCCCGAGCTATGAATGAGCTTACTGCAAGTCAGGCAATGGTGCCCGAAAAATGCATTGTTATTCCAAATCCCGTGGGTACTGCACCTGTAACATGGTTCGATAAAGATCATAAAGTCGTAATTTCGATGCCCGGTGTGCCTTATGAAATGAAAAATGCAATGTGTGAAGAAATTATTCCCCGATTGAAATTAAAATTCAAAACACCAGTAATAATTCATAAAACATTGCAGATTTACGGTTATCCTGAATCAGCGCTTGCATTGAAAATACAGGAGTGGGAAAATGCCCTGCCTGAAAACATTCATTTGGCTTATCTGCCAAACTATGATATTGTTCGTTTGCGCCTGAGTGGAAGTGCAATGGATACGCTAGCATTGGAATTTTCTATAAATCAACAGATTGAATTGCTAAAACACATTCTCGGAGAAGCTATTGTTGCAATTACCGATGAACCACTCGAAGTTTTAACAGGAAAACTTCTCACAGAAAAAAGCTTGAAACTTGCAACTGCCGAAAGTTGTACAGGCGGTAATATTGCTCATGTTTTAACATCTGTGCCAGGAAGTTCAGAATATTTTACCGGCGGAGTGGTGGCTTATTCTAACACTCTTAAAGTAAATATACTTGGAGTGTCAGCTGCCGATTTGACAAATTATGGTGCCGTAAGTAAACAGATTGCTGAACAAATGGCAGCAGGTATTTTGAAAATTTCCGGCGCAGATATTGCCGTAGCAACCACGGGCATAGCCGGTCCCTCGGGAGGCTCCGAAGTTAAACCTGTAGGAACTGTGTGGATTGCTGTTAGGTTTGCTGATAAAACGGTTTGTCGTGAATTCAAATTCAGGGGCTCAAGACAGGAAGTGATTGAACGTTCAACTCAAGCTGCATTAATGCTGATAAATGAAGCATTTTTAAAGTAATCGAAGAAAAAATTTCATTTTTCTGAATTTATTATTGTTATTTGTAAAGAATATCAAATGAACCTGTTTCTGAAAATTTTTAATTTTGAGTTCTCTGCAAAAAGAGACAATATGATTATACAAAGAATACTCAAATAATATTGTTGATAAAATTGTACATCAACTACTTGTTAATTCGGAAAAAAGTTGTAATTTTGCAAACTGTTTTTGAGAAAAAATATAATCACATATAAACAAGATATTCAAATGTCAAAAATTTGTCAAATTACCGGTAAAAGTGCAATGCGTGGAAACAATGTTTCGCACTCCAAACGCCGTACAAAAAGAACTTTTGAAGTGAATTTGTTCACCAAGAAATTTTACTGGGTTGAGCAGGACACGTGGATCAGCCTTAGATTGTCGGCTGCCGGCTTACGTACTATTAATAAATTAGGATTGGATGTTGCCATAAAAAAGGCAGCTGAAAAGGGATTTTTATACGCTTAACTGAGGAGGGAAAAGAAAAATGGCTAAGAAAACCAAAGAAGCACGCATACAAGTAATACTTGAATGCACCGAACACAAAGAAAGCGGTATGCCCGGCACATCGCGTTACGTAACAGTAAAAAACAGAAAAAATACTCCTTCAAGGATGGAACTTAAAAAATATAATCCAATCCTCAGAAGAGTAACAGTTCATAAAGAAATTAAATAGTCTGAATCATGGCAAAGAAAACGGTAGCATCTCTTCAAAAAGGAGAAGGTAGAGCATACGCAAAGGTTATTAAAATGGTTAAATCACCCAAAACCGGTGCATATATGTTTCAGGAAGAAATAGTACACAATGAAAAAGTAAAGGATCATTTGTCGAAATAGTTTTCATTACGAATTCACATAAAAAAAGCTGTCTGATAAAATATCGGACAGCTTTTTTTATGACAATATGTTTTAACTAAAATCCACTGAAAACAGTATTTAATCTTATTGGGCGAATTAAATGTTTGTGCGAACTTAAAGTTACTGCATTCATAAGATTTTGTTGTTTTACTTCGGCAATTGTTCCTGAGGAGTTTTTAGTAACTGAAACCGGCACCAGCAATAAATTAAGTGTGTCGGGTAAAGCTACATTTTTTGTAGATACATTACGGAATTCAGTAGATATTAATGTTGCTAAGTCGAAACTGTAATAATAATCATATTTAGAGGTTTTCGTATTTTTTTCCCCTTCAAAACTGCCGATTATAGCACAACTGTCCGAAGGTAATTCACGACGTGAAAAAAATCTGTTAAATGCTGTTTCTTTAATAAGCATCAAGTTTTTTACCAATTTGTGATCAATTGTGTCAACTGCTAAATCATCAACATAAAAACGAGCCTGTGCTCTGTTTATATACAGTTTCTGTCCGCCTGTATTCATTTTTGTTTTTACATTATTAATCGGAATTTTTACACGTGTATACACGTTTACAGGCGATGATACAAAAGTTACTTCCTGACGGTTTTGCATTTGGGATTTTATCACATCTTTGTCAGGATGGAAAATCCGGTTCACCTGTCGCACTTCAGTATTTGCCGGAAAAGTAACATAAGTGTTTACTGTAGTCGAATCCGCATCACCTGCATTTGCATATTTATAATGAAAAAAATATTTTAAATCAATTTGGTTGATATAAAGCATTGATGCAGATCCAAAATCGGTTGTTATATATAAACCTTTGAAGAAATTCAAAAAATCACGGTTTGTTGTAAATTTTTTTGAAAATATTGTCGAGAATCGTTTCACAAAATCATCATTCAGTTTAAAAATAACTTTTGAAGAATCTTTACGCAGTACAACAGCATCGCGGGCTGTGAAAATACGTTTTCGAAGCAGCAAGCTTAAATCTGTATAATCTTCAACTTTAATATCGGAACTGTAGGGTTTGGTATAATCAAAGGTAGCTTTATTCATTTCGTAAACACTTACCTCCATTGGCGAATATTTATCGCCAAACCATGAGCTGTAATAAATCAAAACATGTGCTGAGTCTGCCTTGGAACCTTTTGGGAAACTGAAGTTTAAAGGAGGTTGTACCTGTGCTAAAATATCGGCATGAGTTGTGCCGAATTTCTGATCGTAATAAGTTCCGAGCAAAAATGAATCGGGACGCGAGGTAAAACTGTCGATAAAATAATTTTCAGAAACGGGATAAAACGTCTCAGCATAAACAGTAATTTTATCGGTTGAAGGTTGTATGGAAGTGCCTATATCAGTTAAGTCTCCAGAGCACGAAAGTAAAAACGCCGACAAAATCAGTGTCGGAATATATTGATTGAATTTCATTATAGTTAATTAATTTTATTTTGTTGCAGCTACACTTTCAGATGTTTTCATAAAATGCCAGGTAATCATCAACATAATCTTCTCCTTGTGTGAAAGGAAGAAATTTAATGTTTTTCTCCGTAACATAATTCAGCACTTCAGCGCTTATTTCAGGGGTCGATTGAATAACTCCATCTGAATAATCGATAGCAAGCTTCGATAAAGCATCGAAGTCAATAACCTTATCTTTTACATGGTTCACATGTTTTTTTTCGATTCCTTCAAGAATCAGTTTTTCAGCAAACAACGGACGGAAAGGTTTTTTAAATTCATCGTTAAAAACTGAATAAACTACTTTCGAATTTTTGAAAAATGGATCCTGGTTGTATGCTTTTTTAATGTAAAGAGGTGCCAGTGCAGTCATCCAACCCAGACAATGAATTACATCGGGCGTCCAGCGTAGTTTTTTTACTGTTTCCATAACACCGCGCACAAAAAAAATGGTTCTTTCATCGTTGTCGTCGAATTCTTCCTCGTTCGTATCCCTGACAGTATTTTTTCGATGAAAATAATCTTCGTTATCGATGAAATATACCTGCATACGTGCAGATTGTATAGAAGCAACCTTGATAATTAACGGATGATCGGTGTCATCTATTATCAGGTTCATTCCCGAAAGTCGGATAACTTCGTGAAGCTGGTTGCGGCGCTCGTTAACTGCGCCAAAGCGGGGCATAAATGTTCTGGTTTCTTTTCCTCTGTCTTGAACTGCTTCGGGCAGATATCTACCCATATTGGCAATTTCAGATTCAGGTAAGTATGGGAAAATTTCCTGTGAAATATACAGTACTTTGTTAACTTTTTTTGATCGCATTTAGTGTAATGCTTAACTTGTTATGAAATGTTATGCAAAGATATATAAAAAAAACGGGATATAAACAAGTGTTTTTGTCCAAATGTTAATCAAAACGGTATCTTATTAAACATTTCATGTAACGCAGTTGATCGAAATGGATAATTATTTGTCAATATGTCAGTGGTTTAATAGAAATATGCTATAATTCTCATTATTATTTTGTTATGGAAGTTTAACCTTACCCCGAATTTGAATTTCCCCTTTTCTGTATATTTAAACAGGCAAATTATTTAATTTTTGGGAATTGTCATTTTCGGGCGATGTTATCATAAGGCTTGAATCACGAAAGTTTTTTGTAATTTTGTAGCCGCTTTTTATTTTTAATTTTATTATAGAGATATTTCTAAACAACAAATTGCTATCAACTGTTTATTTTATATACAGTTAAATTACTGATTTCAGAAAAATTCACTATTACATTTTTATCAGATAAAAAATGATAATTGCAAATACTTCTGCAGAACTTGACAACTTTATTGCAGAAATCAAACTACATAACAAATCAATTGGTTTTGTGCCTACAATGGGAGCATTGCACAAGGGTCATATATCATTAGTTCAAAGAGCTGTTCGTGAAAATCATTTTTGTATAGCCAGTATATTTGTTAATCCTACGCAGTTCAATAATAAAATCGATCTTGAAAAATATCCTCGAAACATTGAACGGGATTTTGAAATGCTTTCTGAATCCGGTTGTCATCTGGTATTTTGTCCTTCGGTTGATGAAATTTACACTTCAAGCGATTTGGAAAAAACCTTCGATTTCGATTTCGAAGGTCTCGACAAAGTTATGGAAGGGAAATTCAGGTCTGGACATTTTAACGGTGTCGTTCAGATAGTCAGTAAACTATTTAATCTTGTAAAACCTGATAAAGCTTATTTTGGAGAAAAAGATTTTCAACAATTATCCATAATTCATTTAATGGTTAAAAAGCTGCAAATGACTGTCGAAATTATCGATTGTCCGATTGTAAGGGAATCCGATGGATTGGCTATGAGCAGCCGAAACGAGCGTTTATCAGCATCTGATCGTCAGAATGCGGCTCAGATATCAAAAGTTTTATTTGAAAGCAAAAGTTTTGTGCCACAAAAGTCGCCCGAAGAACTTACTGCATTTGTAACTGAAAAAATTCAATCTTCTAAAGGTCTCATACTCGAATATTTCGAAATTTCCGACTTTGAAACACTGCAAAAGGCTACTGACTGGAGACGGCCTGCTATTGGCTGTATAGCAGTTTTTTGCGGCGAAGTTCGACTTATCGATAATATCAGATATTAAACTATTCGCAAAAATCAATTAAAACCATACAGTTATGTTAGTTACTGTTTTAAAATCAAAAATTCACCGCGTTACCATTACTGAGTCGAATCTGAATTATATCGGTAGCATTACCATCGATACTGACTTGATGGAAGCATCGAATCTAATTGCTAACGAGAAAGTAACCATTGTAAACAATAATAACGGTGCGCGTATTGAAACTTATGTTATACCTGGAGAAAAAGGTTCCGGTGTTATTTGCCTGAATGGCGCTGCTGCGCGGTTAGTACAGCCGGGTGACATTGTAATAATTATGGCTTATGCTATGATGGAAATGGAAAAAGCACGCAATTTTAAACCAGTTGTGGTTTTTCCCGATACTGAAACAAATAAGTTGATACGATAATTTTTGGTATATCGTGTTCCATGTTTTGCGTTCCAAGTTTTGTGTTTTTAGTTCATTGTTCCTTTTCATCGTTTCCGTAATTATTTATATCCTGTTAAAATGAATATCGCAATTATCAAATATAATGCAGGCAATATCCGATCGGTTCTTTATGCACTTGAACGACTGAATGTTACTGCTGCTGTAACCGATAACCATGATGAAATACGTGCTGCAGATAAAATTATTTTTCCAGGAGTAGGCGAAGCCTCATCGGCAATGAAATACCTGAAAGAAAAAGGTTTGGATATTCTGATACCTGCATTAACTCAACCGGTACTTGGAATATGTCTGGGTATGCAGTTAATGTGTAATTTATCAGAAGAGAATGATACAAAATGTCTTGGAATTTTTCATCAAAAAGTTTTAAAATTCCGAGAAAGCACAGGTTTTAAAATACCTCAAATTGGTTGGAATAATATTTATAATCTTTCTTCGCCGCTTTTCGATGGTATCAAAGAAAACGAATACGTTTATTTTGTACATAGTTTTTATGCCGAAAAATCTGAAAATTCCATTGCATCAACAAATTATATACAGGAATACAGTTCAGCTTTGCATAAGGATAATTTTTATGCCACGCAATTTCATCCCGAAAAATCGGGCGATGCAGGACAAAAAATGCTATGGAATTTCTTAAATCTTTGCTGAAAAGCAAACCCATTTTAAAATGAAATTTGAATTAGAAATTACCGATAAAAACTCACGTGCGCGAGCCGGAAAAATTACAACAGATCATGGTGTTATTCAAACGCCAATTTTTATGCCCGTAGGGACAGTGGCTTCCGTAAAAGCAGTTCATTTTCACGAACTGAAACAGGACATAGATGCGCAGATAATTCTTGGGAATACTTATCATCTTTATCTCAGACCCGGAATTGAAATACTTGAACAGGCCGGTGGTTTGCATAAATTCAGTGGATGGGATCGCCCTATTTTAACCGATAGCGGTGGATTTCAGGTTTTTTCCCTAACCGAAAACCGCAAACTTGCAGAAGATGGCGCTACATTCCGTTCGCATATCGATGGAAGCAAGCATTTATTCACGCCTGAAAAAGCTGTAGATATTCAACGCTCGATTGGAGCTGACATAATTATGGCATTCGATGAATGTACTCCGGGAACCGCCGATTTTAAATATGCAAAAAAATCGATGGAACTTACACATCGCTGGCTCGAAAGGGGAATTGGTCATTTTAATAAAACAGAATCTAAATACGGATTTTCACAAGCATTTTTCCCCATTGTGCAGGGATGTGTTTACCCGGATTTAAGAAAAGAATCAGCGAAATTTATTGCTTCACAAAATGCTGAAGGAAATGCTATAGGAGGTTTGGCAGTAGGTGAACCTGTGGAGCAAATGTACGAAATGATTGAAATTGTGAACGAAATTTTACCTGCTGATAAACCACGTTATTTGATGGGTGTAGGTACTCCGGTTAATATACTTGAAGCTATTGAACGCGGTGTGGATATGTTCGATTGCGTGATGCCAACCCGTAACGGACGCAATGGGATGCTTTTTACTTCGCAGGGAATCATGAATATGAAAAATGAAAAATGGAAAAACGATTTTTCGCCGCTTGACCCCAACGGAACTTCCATTGTTGATAAAGTGTATTCCAAAGCTTATTTACGACATTTGTTTATAAGTAAAGAATTGCTTGCCATGCAAATTGCATCCATACACAATCTGGCTTTCTACTTGTGGCTGGTGAAAGAAGCACGGAAACACATTCTGTCCGGAGATTTTGCTGCTTGGAAAAAAAACATGATTCAGTTACTCGGACAAAGAATTTAAATCGGCAAACTTTATGAGTTAATTTCTCACAAAAAAATCTCGCGATATAATGAAAATTGATTATCAGAAAACAGGATTAAAGAAACTCGACAGGTATATAATTAAAAAGTTCCTGGGCACTTACTTTTTTTCCATTGTTCTGATTTTGAGTATAGCTATTGTTTTCGACCTGACAGAAAAACTTGATAATTTTTTTGATAATAATGCTCCTTTTAAAGCAATAGTTGTTGATTATTATCTGAATTTTATCCCCTTTTACATGAACATGTTTACACCGCTGTTTACCTTTATAGCTGTTATTTTTTTTACTTCAAAACTTGCATCGAATACTGAAATTATTGCCATGCTGGCAAGTGGTGTCAGTTTTAGAAGATTAATGCTTCCATATTTTTTATCAGCTTTTGTAATATTTGCTATTTCTTTTACTTTGGGAGGTTATATAATTCCGCCTGCCATAGAAAAAATGTTGATATTTGAAGATAAATATGTAAAGAGTTTCAAGAAAAATAATGCACGAAATGTACAAATGGAAGTAGAACAAGGAGTAATACTTTATATTGAAAGATACGAGATTTACGAAAATCGGGGTTACAGGTTTTCTATGGAAAAATTTGAGGGTAAAACGCTAACTTCCCGACTGACTGCCGAAACAGCGCAATGGGATTCTGCTTATCGCTGGAAGTTGAATACTTGGCTTCAGCGAGATTTTAATGGAATGTACGAAACTGTAACAAAAGGAGAGACGCTCGATACGGTGATTAATGTTCAGCCTGAAGAATTTTTTATTACATCAAAAGAAAGCGCCCAAATGACTATTCCGCGACTTTCGCGTTACCTCGAAAGGCAAAAGGAGCGGGGAGTGGGTAATATTCAGGCTTTTGCCGATGAGTATTACAAACGATTTTCTATGCCGCTTGCTGCTTTTATAATGACTTTAATTGGTGTATCACTGTCATCGCGGAAAGTGCGCGGTGGTATGGGGCTGCATTTGGGAGTAGGTTTGGCATTAAGTTCATTTTACATTCTTTTCTCTACAATGACTTCTACATTTTCGGTTAGCGGTATTCTGTCTCCCTTTATTGCTGTTTGGTTGCCAAATTTTGTTTTTATTATAATTGGAATTTACCTGTATATAAAAGCTCCAAAATAAAAAACCGGAACATTTTACTCTTTAAACTGTTCCGGAATTCTTTAACTTTATAAATTTTCTATTTCTCTCTTCTCCTTACCTTTTCTCTCTCACATCTCATTCACCGTACTGTTTTTCGTAATAACTCTGATATTGTCCGCTTGTAACATTATCGAGCCATTCCTGATTTTCGAGATACCATACCACAGTTTTTTCAAGACCTTCTTCGAATTGCAGCGAAGGTTTCCAGCCCAGTTCGGTTTGCAGTTTTGTTGAGTCAATTGCATAGCGCAGGTCGTGTCCGGCACGATCTTTTACAAATGTGATGAGTTTTGCCGATGTACCGGGTGCTCGCCCGAGTTTATCGTCCATTATTTCACACAATTTATAAATAAGGTCGATGTTTTTCCATTCGTTATTGCCTCCGATATTATACGTTTCACCAATTTTTCCGTTATGAAAAATTACATCGATTGCGCGTGCGTGGTCGTTAACCCAAAGCCAGTCGCGAACATTCTCGCCTTTGCCATAAACAGGAATCGGTCGGTTGTTTTTTACATTGTTTATTGCAAGGGGTATCAGTTTTTCGGGGAAATGATTTGCTCCATAATTGTTCGAGCAGTTCGAAATAACAACCGGAAGTCCATAAGTATCATGATAGGCACGAACAAAATGATCAGACGAAGCTTTGCTTGCCGAATAAGGCGAATGAGGATCGTACTTTGTTGTCTCGGTAAAGTAAGTGCCATCAAATTCGAGTGCGCCATAAACTTCATCGGTAGAAACATGATAGAAAAGTTTTCTTTCCATATTTCCTTTCCAGGTATTTTTTGCTGCATTCAGCAGATTGGCTGTGCCGAAAACATTGGTGCGGATAAATGCCAATGGATCTGTTATCGACCTATCCACATGCGATTCGGCTGCAAGATGAACTACGCCATCGAAATGATACTTTTCAAATAATTCTGCAATGAACTTTTCTTCGGTTATATCACCTTTTACGAATGTGTAATTCTCAGCATCGGCAATATCTTTAAGATTTTCGAGGTTACCTGCATAAGTGAGTGCATCAAGATTTACGATGTTATATTCCTGATATTTTGTTACAAACAGCCGCACTACATGTGAACCAATAAAACCGGCGCCTCCGGTTATCAGAATATTTTTCTTCATTTTTTGTTTGAAATATGTAATTTATTTTGAATTTCGGTTTTTCAGAATTTTCCAAATAGGTACTTCAGCATTACAAAAGTAAGTTTTTTTTATTGTCTTTTGAGAACTTGTTCATAACTTTTTAATGTATTTTTCTGGTTATAACTTTTAGTTTTTATATTTTTGCAGGGTGGAACGACTTATTGAACATATTGAGAAACTGCTCGCGTATTACGAATACGTTGTAGTACCGCAGTTTGGTGGCTTTGTTTTACAAAAACAATCGGCTGTCATTTTGCCTGACAGGATTACAGCGCCTATAGTTACAATTGCATACAATCCGTTAATGAAACATGCCGATGGTTTACTTGCAATAGAAATTGCACGCTCCGAAGGCATTACTTTTCGACGGGCAAATGAAATTATTCATGAAGAGGTTGAAAAATGCCTCAATCAACTTTCGGATGGTAAAGATTTACTTTTGGGGAAAATCGGAACACTTTCAAAAGATGATCATGGAAGTTATCAATTTGAACCTTCTAAAAAATCTGACTTCTTATCCGGAAATTTTGCCTTAAACGATTTATTTGTTAGTCAGATTGTAAAGGCTGATTATACGAATAATAAAGGTTTTACAATTTCGCTTCAGCAAATTAAAGCTTTGAGGAATATAGCTGCAGCAGTGTTATTGTTTGTTTTAATCGGAATTTCGCAACAGGTTAACGATGTGCATAAAACTGAATATGCCGATCTGGTTTCACTTGACTTTATAAAAATACCTGAAGTTACTGTACTGCCCGATCCTTGTCCCGAGCTTGAAATTGTGGAAGAGGATGGAGTAGAAGTTGTAAATAATGCTGAAGAGCTTTATCATGTTATTGTAGCAAGTTTGCCTACCAAGCAGATGGCTTATAGATATTGTGAAGAACTTAAATCTATGCATTACGAATGTGCACATATTTTGGAGCCTGTTAAAACCTATCGTGTCGCAATACAATCGTTCGACAAAAAGCAAGATGCAATTGAATTTATGGAAAAACTCCGTAAAACCGATGAGCAATTTTCTTCTGCCTGGGTGCTTTGCAGGCATTAACTCAAATCTTCAAATTTTCAAATCTTCAAATTGTTTTCTTTGTATTTTACGGAAAAAATACTATCTTTGCGGTCGCTTTTCGAGAAAAAGCAACAGGTATAACAATTTAAAATTAAAAAAATGCCAACTAAAATCAGATTACAACGTCACGGCCGTAAAGGATATGCTTATTATCATATCGTTATTGCCGATAGTCGTGCGCCACGCGATGGCAAATTTATCGAACGTATCGGTTCGTACAACCCAAACACCAATCCTGCTACAGTCGATTTGAAATTCGAACGTGCATTGTATTGGATGCAAACAGGCGCTCAGCCAACTGACACTGTTCGCACAATTCTTTCGCACGAAGGTGTATTAATGAAAAAACATTTACTTGAAGGTGTTAAGAAAGGCGCTTTTGATGGAGCTGAAGCAGAAAAACGTTTTGCTGCATGGGTAACATCAAAAACCTCAAAAGTAAACAAAACTAAAGAACAACTTGCAGCCGAGAAAGAAGCAGACCGCAAAGCAAGATTGAAAGCTGAAGCTGAAGTTAACAAAGCAAGGGCAACCGAAATTGCTAAGAAAAAAGCTGAAGCTGTTGATGCCGAAACTGAAGCTGCTCCGGTAGAAGCACCTGCTGCCGAAGAAGCAACTCCTGCTGCTGAATAATTTTTTAGCTAAAAATGTGATATTTAAAAGCCCGAGAAATTCGGGTTTTTTTATTGGTAAAAAGTTATTGGTTTAGAAAACTACATACTATCTGATTGAAATCCATTCTACCCGGTATTTTTAGTTTTATAATTTAACTGTATGATTTATTATATTTTTAAGGATTTTATGTCTAATCCAAAAAATAGGTCAATAATTTGGATTATAATCCAAAAATTCAATCAATATTTTGGATTACATTCCATAAAATAAGTCAATAATTTGGATTATGAAAATAAATCATATATATTTGTAATAAAATACTTATAAATCAAGAAAAATGATTAAGCGTTTATTACAAACAGTTATTGAAGAACGGATATTTATGGGGAAAGTAGTTTTGCTACTTGGTGCACGGCAAGTTGGAAAAACTACTTTGATAAAAGAAATTCTTAAAAAATTTCCCTTTGAGTATGTTTTTTATAATTGTGATGAGCCTGAAACAAGAGATTTATTGTCAAATGTAAATCTTACAACATTAAAATATGCTTTCGGTAATAATAAGATAATAATTATTGACGAAGCTCAGAAAGTTGACAATATCGGATTAACTTTAAAACTTGCAGTTGATAATTTTCCTGATGTGCAGGTAATTGCTTCAGGTTCATCTTCTTTAGAGCTTAGAAATAAATTAAATGAACCTCTAACCGGCAGAAAATATGAATATATACTTTTCCCTATCTCATCTTTTGAAATTATTAATACTTATGGTTTACTTGAAGAAAAAAAACTTTTTGAGTCAAGATTGATTTTTGGGTCATATCCTGATATTATTAATCGTACTTTTGATCTTAGGGAGTTGCTTAATACACTTACAGATAGTTATTTATATAAAGATATACTAGCTATTGAAGATATTAGAAAGCCAAATTTATTGCAAAAAATTTTAGTAGCATTATCGTTGCAGATTGGCAGCGAAGTTTCATATAATGAGTTAGCATTAACTTTACAGTCCGATAGTAAAACTATTGAAAAATATATTGATTTGCTTGAAAAGTGCTTTATTATTTTCAGATTAAATGGTTTTAATAGAAATTTACGTAATGAGCTGAAGAAAAGTAAAAAAATATATTTTTACGATAATGGAATCAGAAACGCGATAATTCAGAATTTTGCTCCAATTAATCTACGTCAGGATACAGGGGCTCTGTGGGAGAATTTTTTTATTTCTGAACGATTAAAAGCCAATCATTACAAAAGAAATTTTGCGAAATTATATTTCTGGAGAACAACAACACAACAGGAAATAGATTTAATTGAAGAAATTGACGGTCAGTTTTCAGTTTTTGAAATGAAATGGAATCCAAACAAGAAAGTAAAAATTCCCTCATCATTTGTAGAAAGTTATTCAGTAAAAGAGAGTGTTATAATAACACCCAAAAATTATCTTAATTATCTTCAATAATATATTCAAACAACAAAATTTTTTCTGTTTTTTTCCGTTATTAAATATTGTATTTTTGAGAGAACTGACATAATGAACAACACGGTAAATATCGCCCTTCAGGTGCTGCCAACTTCAAAAACCATTCATCCCTACACATTAGTCGATGCTGCTATTGCTGTTATTGCAGCTTCAGGCTTGAAATATATAGTAACACCATTTGAAACTGTAATGGAAGGAAGTTATGATAGAATTATGGAAGTAATAAAACTTGCCCAGCAAGCATGTTACGATGCCGGCGCAGAAAGTATAATGACTTATATTAAAATACAAAGCAGCACTGAAAATGTGAGCATTGAGGATAAGATGGAGAAATACAGTTAAGAAGAAATAATCTATTTGATCATTAATTATATATAAATTTGCGGTTACAATCGGAAATTTATATGTAAATTTGCGAATAAAACAATTAATTCATCAGAGATGTATGATTTTACGTGATTTGCAAAATGTAATTGAGAACAATTTATTTAAGGGAAAAGCAATAATAATTATTGGTCCACGGCAGGTTGGAAAAACCACTTTGTTAATGCAAATTGTTGAAAAAACCGGATTGCCTTCTTTGATAATGAATTGTGATGAGCCGGAGCCAAGAGAATTGCTTACGAATACAAATACTCAAAAACTGAAACAATTAATCGGAAGTAAAAAATTATTATTAATTGATGAAGCACAAAGGGTAAAAAATATCGGATTAACTCTGAAATTGATTATTGATAACATTCAAGAAGTACAGTTATTAGTTTCAGGGTCTTCAGCATTAGAGATTGCAAATGAAATTAATGAACCATTAACAGGCCGAAAATATGAGTACAATCTTTATCCCTTTTCGATAAACGAATTGGTAAATCATACTGATTTACTGACTGAGAAGCAAATGCTCGAAAAAAGGTTGATTTATGGTTCATATCCTGATGTAATCAATCATCCTTCGGAAAGCGAAGTGATATTAATGAATATCACCGGAAGTTATTTATATAAAGATTTACTTGCTTTTAATGAAGTAAGAAGACCTGTGCAGTTGGAGAAATTATTGCAGGCATTAGCATTGCAACTTGGTAGTGAAGTATCCTATAATGAGTTGTCGCAAATACTTCAGGTTGATAATCAAACAGTGGAACGGTATATCGATTTACTTGAGAAAAGTTTTGTAATTTTCAGGCTAAGCGCTTTTAGCGGAAATATCCGTAACGAAATTAAGAAAAGTAAAAAAGTTTATTTTTATGATAACGGAATAAGAAATGCCATAATTCAGAATTTCAGTCCGCTGAATCTGCGGCAGGACGTGGGGGCATTATGGGAAAATTATTTTATTTCAGAAAGAATTAAATTTAAACATTACAATAACAAATACATAAAAAGCTATTTCTGGAGAAGTTTTCAACAGCAGGAAATTGATCTTGTAGAGCAGGAAAACGGACTTTTAACAGCCTATGAACTGAAATGGAATCCGCGAAAAAACAGCAAGATTTCAAAAACGTTTTCGGCAAATTACAAACTGAAAGATAGTTTTACTGTTTCGCAAAACAATTATTTTGATTATTTGATGAGCTGGAAATGAATAACACGGTAAATATTGCACCGCAGGTGCTGCCAATTATTGAAAATTTTTCATTAAAAAAGATTTTTGTTGAATTACATACAATTTTTTTAATTTTGAGCAATATTATTAATATATTGAATAGAAGATCATTTTACGTAATTTAAAATATTAATTAAATCTATACAAAAACATATTTAACTTTTTACTATTAACATTAAAATTTATTATCATGAAAAGATTTGGTTTTTTTTGTTTTTTTATTGTATTTGGTTTATGTACTATTAATTCTCAACAATGGTCAAGTATTACAAATAATAATATTTGGAATTTAAACACAGGGAATGTAGGTGTTGGAACAAATACACCTTCTTATAAGTTACATTTACAAGGTGCACCCGGGAATTTATTATATATTACTTCTTCGAATGCATCAATATCTGAATCGTCAGGTATTCTATTTCAAGGTGGACGTGGAATAATTGGTTGGGATGGTTCAAATACTGCAATGAAAATATGCACTTCTGATAATTCAAAACCCATCATATTCAGTAATTCTTTAACAAATGGGGCTGGTGAGCTTATGCGTATTAATGGAAATGGAAATGTGGGTATAGGTACAAATGGAAGCAATCCACTGTCAAAACTTGATGTAAATGGAGAAATTCGAAGTACACTAATAAGCGGTGTGGCTTCAAATATTAGGTTGGTTTATGGTGGATACTCCAGTATGTTAAGAAATGATGGTATTAATACCTATTTTTTATTAACAAATAACAATGATATTAATGGAAGTTTTAATTCTTTAAGACCTTTCTGGATAAATAATTCGAATGGAGATGTATCATTTGCTGAAGGAAAAATACAAATTAAACATAGTGATGGTATATTAAATGCAAACAGGGGGTATTTCTTCAACTGGCGATATATCTTTAACAGGACGACTCGGAAACATATTGAATGATGCATTTACATATAGTGGTTTGAGTATGGGACATTATTCGTTAGGCTGGTTTAATGATAATTGGAACTCAAGTGGAAGTACTTTATGGATGAGTGGTTTTGGTGGAATAAAATTTTTTACAGGTGGTACGCCAAAACTCTGTATTGATGCAAATGGAAAAATTGGTATAGGTACAACTCAACCTAATGCCGGATTAGAAATTAACAAAAGTAATTTGAATGAGTATGCTCTTTTACTAAATTCTTCAAGTACTGGTTGGGGTTCAGGTATAGTTTTTAGAAATACATTTAATAATACTATTTCTAATTACGGGATTTATAATGGAAGTGATAAAAAACTTCATTTTTCTCATCCATTAAATGGAGATGCATTAATTATTGATGGCGATAAAATTGGTATAGGTGAGTATTCTCCTGAATATAAATTAGATGTTAACGGAACTATTCATGCTAAAGAAGTATTAGTTGATATGAATGGTTGGAGCGATTTTGTTTTCGATAAAAACTATAAATTATCCACATTAAATGAAGTTAATATTTTTATTCAGGATAATGGGCATTTACCTAATATTCCATCTGAAAAAGATGTAAAAAATAATGGAGTAAATGTGGTTGAAATGCAGGCAAAACTTCTTCAAAAGATTGAAGAATTAACTCTTTATATTATCGAACAAGATAATAAAATTAAAAAATTAGAGAGTCAAATGCAACAACTATCAAAATAATTATGAAAAATAAAATTTATCTATTATTTTTAATTGGATTGTTAGT
>CAYQWD010000006.1:0-18783 GCA_964420955.1 uncultured Paludibacter sp.
GATTTATTTTATTGATATTCTTTTGTTTATGCAGTTTTTAAGGCTCGACTATTTATTTCATTTTAGATATTTGTATTAAATTATTTGGTTTTCTCGATAGATATTGAAAGCATTTTTTTGTATCTTCGTCATTCATTTTATCCTAATAAATCATGAAGCTTACAAAATATATTTTTATTGGATTAATTGCGTTTTTATTCGCATGTACAACATCGTCAAGGTATGTAATAACAAACTCCAACTCGAATAAAATACCGCTTGATAGTACTGTAGATAAAATTGCCGACAAAACATATTTGGCATTTTTAAAACCATTTCAGGAAAAGATGAATGAACAAATGAATGTGGTTATCGGACAGTCGGAATTTTTAATGCGCGCACATAAGCCTGAGAGTCTGCTCTCGAATTTCAGTGCCGATGTTTATAAAAAAACTGCTTCGGAATACATGAAATTTCCGGTGGATTTGGCAATTGTAAATCTGGGCGGATTGCGAACTTCAGTTCCAGAAGGTGACATTACTGTGCGAAAAGTTTTCGAACTAATGCCTTTCGAAAATGAGTTGGTAGTATTATGGCTAAAAGGAGATAAACTGAATGCTTTGCTTCAGGGATTTGCTGCGATTGGCGGTCAAGGTGTTTCCGGACTGAAATTTGAAATTCGGAAAGGCAAAGCAGAAAATATACTTGTTGGAGCAGTGCCTATTGATTTAAATAAAACCTACACTATAGCTACCAACGATTATCTGGCTGCCGGCAATGATAAAATGGAGCCACTGGCACAAAATTCTAAACTTGAATTTACAAATATTAAAATTCGCGATATGCTGATTGATTTCATAAAGAATGAAACTGCTCAGGGTAGAAAAATTTCATCTGCCATTGAAAGTCGTATATCAATAGTAACACCATAATTCTGAAGAACATGAAAAAACAAATATTGTTATCTGCAATTGTATTATTTATTTTAATTGCTCAACTTTCAGCACAACAAACAGAAAAACTTGTAATTCTTCACACTAACGATACGCACAGTCAGGTTGAACCTACTGAAAAAAAACAAGCTTCAAATGCAAATATGGGCGGTTATGCCCGCCGCATGGGAATGATTCAGAAAGTCCGTTCCGAAGAAAAAAATGTATTATTGGTTGATGCGGGCGATTTTTGGCAAGGAACGCCGTATTTCAATTTTTTCAACGGGCATATAGAGATTGATGCTTTGAATCGAATGAAATACGATGCTGTTACACTTGGCAACCACGAATTCGATAACGGTATCGATTCGTTGGTCAGCGCTTTACGTAAGGCTACATTTCCTGTGGTCTCAGCAAATTATGATTTCAGCAAAACTGCCCTTAAAGGTTATGTTCAACCTTACATTATTACCTTTCGTAGTGGAATCAGAATCGGAATTTTTGGACTTGGGGTGAATCCTGAAAGCTTGATTTTCGGCAAAAATTATGCTGGCATGAAATACAACGACCCGGTAAAAGTGGCAAATAAAACTGCGTATAAACTTAAAAATCTGAAAAAATGCGATGTCGTAATTTGTCTCTCGCACTTAGGTTCTGATTCAACAGAAATTGCAATCAACGATTTTAAATTAGCCAAAAAATCAAGGTATATCGATGTAATTATCGGTGGACATTCACACACCATGCTCGAAAACACCCGAACAATAAATGCATCCGGAAAACCTGTAATAATTGCTCAAATGGCAAAAAGTGGTTTGTATCTTGGCAGAATTGATTTGGAACTTTTGAAAAAATAAAAAAACCTGCCGGTATTTCAGAGTATAAAGTAAAACTCTGAGACCCGAAACCCGAGAAATTAATATCTGCAAGAATGAAATCTCAGCGCTTCAACCTTTTATACGGAACATGGAGCTTGAGTTCAATACCCAACAGTTTGCGCTACAATAAACTGATATTTGTTGTCGAGTTTTAGAAGTTTTAGAAGTTCAGTTTCCTGAGCGCTTGCCCGCACTACGCTTTTTAATCCTTCCGAAGCGCAGTACAAATACACATTTTGTGTGCAATGTCCGGCATCGAGTGAAGCCATCCAAAGTCTTCTGGATTCTTCCACTTTTCGTGTACCTTCATAAGCTTTATAATCGGCAATAAATACGAGATTAAGCGGAGCAGTTTTTACAAAATCTTGCCTGCCGGTAAGTTCGCGATAATCGCCTTCCACTATCGGTTCAAGATTGTGCTTTTTTGGATTGTAAAGATAAATGCCATTGGCAAGGAAAACATAGGTTTGAAGCGGATAAAGAGCCATAGCCGAAGGCACTGTCCTTTTTCCATCCGAACGGTTAATGCCATTGGCAACCCAAAGAATATCTGACAGATGCTTTAATGACAGATTTTTTGGCTGAAACTGACGGTCGGTTTTGCGACTTTTAATTGATGCCATCAATGGCTTTCCGCCTGCGGTGTCAGGATTCACAAGTTGAATTGTTTCAAACTTGTTCAAAACCATTGGTACTGTGTTTTTGTTTTGTGAAGTGAGAAACTCACACATCGCTGCCAAAACAAATGAAAACAAAATAAAGCGTTTCATGATAATTTAAATTTGTGAAATATTTAACAATACTGCAAACATACAACATTTTCGTTTAATTTTGCAGTTCATAATAACTTAATAATTTCAGTTTTTGAATCTATGGAATCAAACAATGTTATTTTTGCATTAGCACTTACTTTGTTTGCAGGTTTGAGTACAGGTATCGGAAGCGCTCTTGCATTTTTTACAAAAAAAACCAACACAAAATTTCTGTCAACATCACTTGGCTTTTCGGCGGGTGTAATGATATATGTGTCTTTTGTCGAGATTTTTCCACAAGCAAGCGCTTTTTTCTCTTCACACGGAAGCAGTAATGCTGAATTGTTAACAGTGATGTCCTTTTTTGGAGGTATTGCTTTAATATTTTTGATAGATATGTTGATACCTTCTACCGAAAATCCACACGAAATTCACTCAATCGAAGAAATGACAGGGCGTAAAGAAAAGCATCTCAAACGTATGGGCGTTATGATGGCTTTGGCTATCGGCATACATAATTTTCCTGAAGGAATTGCCACATTTGCTTCTGCCATGATTTCGCCTGAAGTAGCAATTCCAATTGCTATAGCCATAGCCATTCACAATATTCCTGAAGGAATTGCTGTTTCAATTCCGATTTATTATTCTACCGGAAGCCGCAAAAAAGCATTCTGGCTATCGCTTTCTTCGGGTATGGCTGAACCAATTGGAGGACTGATTGGTTATTTTATCCTGATGCCTTATCTGAACGATTTAACTCTTGGTGTGCTTATGGCAGGCGTAGCAGGCATTATGGTTTTTATATCGGTGGACGAACTGCTTCCGAGCGCCGAAAAATATGGCGAACATCATTTTTCAATCGCAGGTTTTGTGGCAGGATTGGCAGTGATGGCGGTGAGTTTGTTAATGCTGTAAAAATAACCCCTAAAGGGGAATTTTTTTGCTCTACAAACAAAAAATATATAGTTTTACAAAAACAAAAAATCACCCTTTAGGGGTTTTATTATGAAACCAAACAAGCCGGGTATTACCCGACTGAACGACATAAATATCAGAGAAATAGTTCCGTTTATTCACTGGACTTTTTTCTTTATGGCATGGCGACTGAATGGTAAATACGATGATATTCATAGTGTTTGCCAGTGTGGTTCATGCAAAATGAGCTGGCTGCAAAAGTTTCCCGAAACGGAACGCACAAAAGCTGAGGAAGCGCTCAAACTATATAAAGATGCACAGGAAATGCTGCATCGATTCCTTGATGAAAAAATTGTTACTATCAATGCAGTGGTAGGCATATTTCCTGCACATTCTTCCGACGAAGATATTTTGGTTGAATTTGAAGGTGAATCTGTAAAAATTCCTACACTTCGCCAGCAAATTCCTTCAACGGATGGTTTCTGTTACTCACTGGCTGATTTTTTACATACTGAAAACGATTGGGTGGGTGTATTTGCCAACACAGTAACCGGTGCTGAAACTTTTGCCGAAAAATTTGAAAAAGAAGACGATATGTATTCTTCTATTCTGATAAAAACACTTGCCGACCGTCTTGCAGAAGCTACTGCGGAATGGCTGCACTACAAAATTCGAAAAGAATTATGGGGATTTGTTCCCGATGAAAAACTTAATCTATCAGAATTTTTCAAAACGCATTATCAGGGTATTCGTCCGGCTGTGGGTTATCCATCCTTACCCGATCAATCCATAATTTTCGTACTTGATAAACTGATTGAGTTTGAAAAATCAGGTATTTCACTTACCGAAAATGGTGCCATGTATCCCAATGCTTCAGTTGCAGGATTGGTTTTTGCACATCCGAAATCGAAATATTTCAATATCGGAAAAATTGATGAAGCACAGTTTTTGGATTATTGCCAACGCTCAGGCAAAAAACCCGAAGTACTTAAGAAATGGCTTGCGGAAAATCTTTAATCTGTTTCGGGTTTCATGTTACAAGTTTCGTGTTTGGGTTTGTTTTTTTGTCTTTGTTCATTTCTTTCTTATTCCCTTTCAGGGGTTAGGGGTTTAAATAAATTAAAATGCGTATAGATATTGTTTCAGCAGTTCCGGAGTTACTTGAAAGTCCGCTTAATCACTCAATTGTAAAGCGCGCCCGCGACAAAGGTTTGGTGGAAGTGGTTGTGCATAACCTGCGCGATTATACTACCAATAAGCATCGCCGTGTTGATGATTATGCTTTTGGTTTCAGCGCCGGTATGGTTATTCAAATAGAACCTGTTGATCGAATCATAAGTAAACTTAAAAGTGAACGCAATTACGATGAAGTAATTTATACTTCGCCTGATGGTGAGCGTTTTAATCAGCCACTAGCAAATAAATTATCACTTTCAGAAAATTTGATAATACTTTGCGGGCATTACAAGGGGATTGATCACCGGATTCGTGAGCATTTTATAACCAAAGAAATTTCAGTAGGCGATTTTGTACTTACTGGTGGTGAACTGCCGGCTGCCATTATGACCGATGCCATTGTACGATTAATTCCGGGAGCAATTGGTGATGAACAATCTGCTTTGTCCGATTCTTTTCAGGATAATTTACTTGCTCCGCCTGTTTTCACAAGGCCGGCTGATTACAAAGGCTGGAAAGTTCCGGATATTTTACTTTCAGGTCATCAGGCAAAAGTTGATGAATGGAATCATCAGCAGGCTTTGGAACGTACAAAACTCCTTCGACCGGATTTGTTGAAAGATTAATTTATCTGAAAAACTCCTGAAATTCTAAGACGTTTTTGAAATCAAGTTTAATCATATTGTCATTTTTTGCGCTGGGATTGCTGCTTGGTGTTTACCGTTTATTTCCCGAAGGTTGGCAAAACTTCGATATCAGTTTTTATGTATTATGTGCTTTGATGTTTGTGGTTGGATTCAGTATCGGACATCAGCCTGATACAATTAAGCAATTTCGTCGCATTCATTCCCGCGTACTTTTTCTGCCCGTCTTTACGATTGCTGGCACATGGCTTGGCGCTGTTGTAGCCTCGCTTTTTTCAGGTTATTTCATCACCGAAATGCTTGCCGTAAGTTCCGGTTTTGGTTATTACTCACTTTCTTCAATTTTGATTACCGAATACAAAGGTATAGAATTAGGCACAATTGCACTCCTTGCCAATATATTTCGCGAAATTTTCGCTTTGTTATTCGCTCCGCTTATGGTAAAATACTTCGGAAAACTTGCTCCAATTGCTGCCGGAGGCGCTACAACTATGGATACCACATTTCCGATAATTGTTCGTACTTCTGGAAAGGAATTTTCAATTGTTTCAGTTTATCACGGTTTTATCATGGATTTTTCTGTACCTTTTTTTGTTACACTTTGGTGCAGCATTTAACAGAAGCAAAGTAATTAAGTTTTTTGGGGAACAAGCAGCTTCCCAGTCGCTTGTCCCTTGATTCAATAAATAAAGTTACATTATCCTTCTATTTTTATATCCCATTAATTGTTGTTTTTTTCTTTCAAAATTGTTCTGATTTTCTGTTAAATTTTAACAACAGAAATGAACTTTAATCCGTAAATTTGTTTTCTAATCTCAGAACCTAAAAAAACATCACTTTATGAAATCAGATATTGAAATTGCACACGAATCGCATCTCGAAAAAATTTCTGCAATAGCCAGGGATTTGGGTATTACAAAAGATTCACTAATGTCTTATGGTCCTTACATAGCCAAAATTCCCTGTTGTATGATTAAAAACAAAAAAAACCGTAAAAGCAAACTTATACTTGTAACGGCTATCACTCCTACAAAGGCTGGAATCGGAAAAACTACAGTTTCAATTGGTTTGAGTCTGGGCCTGAATAAAATAGGTAAAAAAGCTTCGGTCGCTTTGCGCGAACCCTCGCTCGGGCCGTGTTTTGGGATGAAAGGTGGCGCTGCCGGAGGTGGTTATGCACAGGTTTTACCTATGGAAAATATCAATCTTCACTTTACGGGCGATTTTCATGCGATAACTTCAGCCAACAACATGATAGCAGCTTTACTCGACAATTACATTTATCAGAGTCGGAATCAGGCTGATGGCATCAAACAGGTGCTTTGGAAGCGTGTGCTTGATGTAAACGATCGCAGTTTGCGAAATATTGTTACCGGATTGGGTGGTAATGCAAACGGAATTCCTGCCGAAACAGGTTTCGATATAACACCTGCATCTGAAATTATGGCAATTCTTTGTCTTGCCGAAAATCAGGATGATTTGAAACGGCGCATTGGTAAAATCCTGCTGGGTTATACACATTCCGGCAAACCGGTTACTGTTGACGATTTGGGAATTGCAGGTTCTATTGTCGTGTTGCTGAAAGATGCCATGCATCCTAACTTAGTACAAACCACCGAAAATACGCCTGCGTTTATTCATGGTGGACCGTTTGCAAATATCGCGCACGGTTGCAATTCGGTAGTTGCGACCAAAACAGCCCTGAGTTTTACCGATTATGTAGTTACCGAAGCCGGTTTCGGAGCAGACCTTGGCGCTGAGAAATTTCTGAATATCAAATGTCGCAAGTCAGGATTATCTCCTGCACTTTCTGTATTGGTTGTTACTACTCAAGCCCTCAAAATGCATGGAGGCGTTCCTGTAAAGGAAATCAAGCTTCCGAATGTTAATGGTTTGATAAAAGGTTTTGAAAATCTTGATAAACATATTGAAAATCTGAAATCCTTCGGGCAGAATGTGTTGGTGGCATTCAATAAATATAGTTTTGATACAAATGACGAAATTGAATTGCTGAAAAAGCATTGCGAGGAAAAAGAAGTGGGTTTTGCAGTGAATGATGCTTTTGGCAAAGGAGGTGCAGGCGCAATTGAATTAGCAACCAAAGCTGTGGAGATGATAGAGAATCAACCTTCAAAACCCATCCATTTTACGTATAAGGATACTGATACCATCGAACGAAAAATTGAGAAAGTTGCTCTTAAAATATACGGAGCACGCAGGGTTTTATTTTCAGAAAAAGCGCTGGCGCAAATTCCACGTTTAATCGATATGGGCGCAGGAGAATATCCGGTTTGCATTGCCAAAACACAGTATTCTTTCTCTGATGATGAAAAATCTTATGGTGTGGCACGTGATTTCGATTTTCATATCAACGACCTTGTTCTAAACAACGGCGCAGAATTTATTGTCGCCATCGCGGGAAATATCATGCGTATGCCCGGTTTGCCCAAAGAACCGCAGGCAAAATTAATTGATTTGGTGGATGGAGAAATTGTGGGTTTGAGCTAAAAATAATTTGAAATGTTATACATTTCAGTTCTCCAGTTTTTTGGACTGAAGATGACCATTGAATGAAAAGCTAAAATGTGATTTAATGTGATTTTAATTATTATTAATCCACTGCACAGCCCTTTCTATTATTGTATCGATTCCTTTTGCTTCATCTTCAGGCGATAGGTCAACTTTTACTTGCGGTTCGATACCCCATTCGGTGTGTTGCATTTGTGCATCGTACATAGGGCACGCTGAAAAACGCACCATCCACCCGTTTGGTAATTCGCTCGAAAGTGGTAAGCCGCCGCCGCCACCTGTTCTATCGCCAAAAATCTTCGCTTTTTGTGCCATTTGCATTCTGCAAACAAATGAATTTGTGGCGCTGTAAGATTTACGATTGGCAAGTACAGCTACTTTACCATTCCATTTCACAGTTTTGTGTGCAGGAGTTTTTATTGCCTTGGGTTCTGAAAAATCAGAGTGTCCATTCCCTGTTTTAAAACTAAGGTAACCGGTTATGGTATTTTTTTCAAAAAAATAGGAAGAAAATTGCTCGGACAAGTCGAGGTATCCTCCTCCATTATTTCTCACATCAATAATAAGTCCATCGCAATTGGAGAAAGCCTGAAAAATATATATGATATTTTTATCGGAAAATCTGTCGGAAAAATCGCCATAATAAACATAACCGATGTTATTGCGAATTTTTTTGTAACGCAATCCTCCCGCTATGCTGTAGTCGTTACTCAAGTACTTTTCACCATAAATCAGGCTTGAATTGAAATTGGCTGGATAATCGCTGAACCATTTCCAGTAACGGCTTACATTGAAATCGGAATACAGATTAACATGTCCATCTTTCAACTCAGAAAGCATATCGCCCATAGTGTTGAAAAAAGCAGTTTTTGACATTGTTGTGTCGATCCGGGAATTATACACAGTGTAGATTGAATCCCAGTTTATTCTTTTATAATCAAGATAGCAATATTTTGTGTCGATAATATTCCACAATGCTTCAAAATTTCCCTGATAAGTGTCGGGGCTTTTTTCGGGCTGTTCAATACATGAAGGGAAAAATATTAGCGGTGTAAGTAAAATAAATAGTATCTTTTTCATTTTTTCGAGAATTAACTGATGTAAATAAGTGGATAAATGTAAATGCAGTTTCGAGAACCAGGAATGTTGTACCAGAAGCTAATCCGATTCAACACTTATGAAATTTTCAGGCGCCGTATTTTTAGTGCCGGAAAATCTTCGTATGTTATATTTTATTGCCACTGAAAGTTTGAATTCATTATGTTTAAATATCATATCATTGGCTTTCCATGTAAGGTTTTCGGCTCCGGCGCCGAATTTCCAAGTTGAGTGTTTAAATGGAATTTCGAATGCGGCGTTTACATTTAAACCCTGTCGGTTATGCAATGAGCTATAATGGATTGTTTTACTAAAATCCTTAAGTTCTACAATTTGATAGTAAGATTTTCCGCTTTGCGGAACAAACATGATGCCAGAAAAAGGGAAATCGAAACTGCTATATATATTCATGTTTTTTTTGAAAATCCTGAATTTATATTTTAATTCGGCAGCTGCGTTCAGGTTTGCGTTAACATCGAAATTAATTGGATTGTTAACATTTCTGGTGTGGTTGTTGTTGGAGGCGGATGCATCAAAAAACGCTCCCAATCTGATGCGAAGCTGGTTGATTATGTTGAAATGGTAATACGACCCCCAAGATACCGTACCTTCTGCATGAGAAATATGTGCAGTGTTTGCCGGATTTGAAGTTAAATTGATTGATACACCTATTTTTGTTTCATGCAAAATTCTGGGATTTTCGGCAGAAAATAATTTTTGTGACGAACGTTCGTAAAAAATACCCGGACCTGAATAGGTTAAAGGCGAAAGGTATGGGTCTATCAGGCTCGCAATAGAAATTCCGCCCTTATCGGAAACTGTGGTGAGTAGATATTTTTGTGGAACGGACTCCTGAGCTTGAACGCAGAAGCTGATGAGTAGTGTGATAACAAAAATCAGTTTTTTCATATAATTGTTATTTTATGGCATAAAAAAATAATAAATATAGTATGTTGACAACTCCGGACTCGATGATTGGTAAACTACATTGATAAAAATATTGTTTTAAAGATACTGTTAACGTAAATAAATTAATATTCTGGTTAAATTCAGCCTCCCAACCATTTTGAAAGTCCAAGTTGATTCAAAAAAATTAAAAGAATACCGATTGGCGCTATGTAGCGCACTAAAAAAAGATATATTGAGAAAAATCCGGTTTTAAATTTTCCGCCTGAACTCAGTTCATTAAGTAACTCAGTTTTTTTGATTTTCCATGCTGCAAACAGGGCAATAAACATTCCTCCGGCAGGCATAAAAAATTTCGATGTAAGAGTATCAAATAATGCAAAAAATCCCTGACCGAAAATGGTAACATCTTTCCAGATTCCCAACGAAAAAGATGAGATAATGCCAAAAATGAACACACTCACTGAAGTAAAAAGAATGGTAATTTTCCGTGAGAATTTGAACTCTTCCACAAAAAATGCAACAATTACTTCGAGCAATGAAATAACAGAAGTTAAAGCAGCCACGCTAAGCAGAACAAAAAATAAAATAGCCCATAAGTAACCACCAGGCATGTGTGTAAATACATTCGGAAGCGTAATAAAAACAAGTTCGGGTCCTTGAGCAGGATTAATACCTAATGAAAATACTGCCGGAAAAATAGCCGATGCAGCTAAAACCGCCACAAATGTATCGAGCAGAGTAACTTCAACTACGGTGTTAGCAAGGTTGTTTTTCTTGTTTATATAAGAACCGTAAGTTATCATACAACCCATGCCCAAGCTTAAGGAGAAAAATGCCTGACCCATAGCGCTAAGAATAACCGCCGAATTTATTTTGCTAAAATCGGGCTGAAAAAGAAATTGTATGCCATCAATTCCTTTCGGAAGTGTAACAGCTCTAACAACCAAAGCAATAATTATTAGCAATAAAATTGGCATTAGGAATTTTGAACTCCTTTCGATGCCCTTGGTTACGCCGGCAAGTACAATCCCTGCTGAAATTATTAAAAATATTGTCATCCATATTATTGGCCGGAAAGTTCCTGTGCTGAAATTCGTAAAAGCATCGCTTAAACTTTTTGTATCTTTATTTATGAATCCATTGTTTACTGCCTGCACAATATACTCAAGAGTCCAGCCTGAAACTACAATATAAAAACCGAGAATTAGAAAAGCTGTTAATATACCTAATAGTCCAACAAGCCACCATAAACTTCCGGGTGCAAGTTTTCGAAAAGCGCCTGCTGCATTAGCTTCGCCGCGCCTGCCAATGACAAATTCTGACATCATTACAGGCATCCCAAGTAACACTACGCAAAGCAAATAAATAATTAAAAATGCTCCGCCTCCGTACTGACCAAGTTCGTAGGGAAAACGCCAGATGTTGCCCAAACCTACAGCAGAGCCTGCAGCTGCTGCTACAACTCCAATTCTAGTCCCGAAATTTACCCTCGACTTTTCTGACATGCCTAAATCAATTTTTGATATTAACTGATGCAAAATTATAGAAAAAACTTCAAAAACATCTTATTGTTACTTTTCTGAAATAGTGAAAAAAGTAATTTTAAATAAGTAATGGTTATCAATTTAATTTAATAATTATTTGTTTGCTTGTGTTGCTTTTAATTCACTGTATACAAATGGTGATATTGTAAAAATAACTATCTTTGCAATCCGTGAAAAAAGGAAACAAAGCATGAAAGAAATTGTATTTGCCACAAATAATATGCACAAACTGGAAGAGGTAAGAGCAGTTTTAAAAGATATAGCCGAAATAATTAGTTTGCCCCAATTAGGCTGCTTCGAAGAAATTCCCGAAACAGGCTCTACACTAAGTGAAAATGCAATTTTAAAGGCAAAATATATTTATAACCGTTACGGTAAGAATTGTTTTGCTGATGACACAGGACTTGAAGTCGATGCTTTGAACGGCGCTCCAGGCGTTTATTCAGCCCGTTATGCCGGAAAAGAACAGAATGCTGTTGCTAACATGAAAAAATTGCTCCTCAATTTAGTTGGTGAACAAAATCGTAAAGCCCGCTTTAAAACAGTTATTGCGCTTTATGAGAATAATAAAATTCATTATTTTGAAGGACAAATTGATGGTGTTATCACAAACGAACCACGCGGCGAAGCCGGTTTTGGTTACGATCCCGTTTTTATACCAGATGGATACGAAAATACATTTGCCGAAATGGGAGCAGAGGAAAAAAACCGCATAAGTCACAGGGCAATTGCCGTAAAAAAACTGGCTGATTTTTTTCAGAACAAAATCTGAATATTTGTTATATTTGCAATGTTTTTTGGTTGCAATAAATGGCGGATGTAAAATAAATCGCTAAAAATTAAGTTTATATAATTCAGAGAATCTCAAAAAGCTATTATTGATATCAGTTTTTTTAAAATGAAAAAATTAATTTTACTATTGATTGCAGTTTTACCTTTAATGCAATGCACATTGCTTGCTCAATTAGCAATGGGTAAGTGGCGTACACATTTAGCATACAATAATGTAGAACAAATAGCACAAGCTGAAAACAAAATATTTGCAGTAAGTGAAGGATCGCTTTTCTCGGTTGATAAGGAGGATATGGGACTTGAGTTTTACAGCAAGGTAAGTGGATTGAATGACAATAATATTTCACGGATAGAATACGATAATTTGAGTAAACAATTGCTTATTGTTTACTCAAACGGGAATATCGATTTACTCGGTTCAGGAGGTGTGATTAACATTCTGGATTTGTACATAAAACAAATGAGTACAAGTAAAAAAATCAACGACATATTTTTTTATGGTGATTATGCGTACCTCTCAATGGAATTTGGTATCCTTGTATTAAACATGAAAAAACGTGAAATTGCCGATACTTATTTTATAGGTGCGAATGCATCAGAAGTTAAAGTGCAGAAAACAGTAATAAACGATGGGAAAATTTTTGCTGCAACGACATCCGCAATTTATGTTGCAAATGCTAATGACCCGAATTTGGTGAACTTTGAATTCTGGAAAACAATGTCAGCGTTGCCGGGAAGTGGAAATTTACAGTCACTTGTTGTTTTTGATGGAAAATTGCTGCTGCAGCGTAACAATAAACTTTACATGCAAAATTCCGATCAAAGTTGGACGAATATACTCGCTGATCAGGCCGTAAGTTACATGAGTGTAAGCGGACAAAAACTTTTCATTTTGAATTCTTCAAATCAGTTATTTCTTATAGATGTTCAGTTTCAAAAAACACTCCTTGAAGGTCTTGGTGTTGTTAGTGATGCAGAATTCGATTTATCAACAAATACTTCATGGTTCGCAGGAAAGGAACAAGGCGTTATCTCATATAAGATAAAAACTACCACGCCTGAAATTCAAAAATTTAAACCTGAAGGACCTGCGGTTAATGTACCATGGGATATGACTTTTGGCGGGCAAAAATTATTTGTAGTACAGGGTGGACGCTGGTCAGCACAATATCAAAAACCCGGATTGGTGATGATTTACGAAAACGGTGTTTGGACAAATATACCTGCAAGTCATATTTCTTCAGTTACAGGTGTAAATCCGCTTGATTTTATGAATGTGGCAGTTGATCCGGCTGACAACAAGCATTTTTTTGTTACATCGTACGGAGCAGGTTTATATGAATTCAAAAATAATGAATTTTTTAAATGGCATAACCCTACCAACAGTACATTGGAAACAATTTTTGATAATATGCCATTTGCTTATACTCGCCTTGATGGAGCAACTTATGATACAGAGGGAAATCTTTTTCTTGTTAATTCAAGTGTAAATGGCGGAATACAATTATTTACAAAAGAAGAAATGTGGCGAAAATATAGCCATTCAGATTTGAACAAACCCACTTTGGGTAAATTGATTATTTCAAATCAAAATAAAAATCAAAAATGGATTGCATCGGTTCGTTATACTCCAGGATTGCTTGTTTACGATGATAACGGAACTTTCGCAGAAAGATCAGATGATAAAGTTGTTTTTTTAAATACCTTTAAGGATCCAGAAAAGGGCGATGCTATTATTCCTACAAATTTTTTTACCATTGCACAAGATAAAAATGGTGTAATTTGGGCAGGAACTGACAAAGGTCCATTGCTTTTTTATAACACAGCACGGGCATTCGATGCCGGATATAATGCTTCAAGAGTAAAAATTCCGCGTAACGATGGCACAAATCAGGCTGATTATTTACTTGAAGGTGAAAAAATAAAGGTGATTGTTGTTGATGGAGCAAACCGTAAATGGCTTGGTACTGAATCATCGGGTGTTTTTCTTATGTCTGAAAATGGTCAGGAAGTTATTCACCATTTTACAGTGTCAAACAGCCCGTTACTTTCAAATAATTTAATGTCTATTGCTATCAATCCGGTTTCCGGTGAAGTTTTTTTTGGAACCGACCGTGGAATTGTATCCTACCAAAGCGATGCAGCTGAATCTACCGGTACATTCAACAACGTTTATGCATACCCAAATCCGGTACGTGAAGATTTTAATGGCGTAATAACTATTACCGGTCTTGTGCAAAATACACAGGTTAAAATTACTGATTTAAATGGAAATGTGGTTTGCAGTACAATTTCGAATGGAAGCCTTGCAACATGGAATGGCAAAGATTTACATGGACGTAAAGTAAATTCTGGCGTATATCTTGTAATCTGTGCAAACGAAGATGGAACACAAAGTACTGTAACAAAAATACTTGTTATCAATTAATAATTTATAAACTCTATAAAGTTTAGCAGGTTAATATCCTGCTATCTTTGTTTTATAAGGAGCTAATCTGATTCTGAATAATCTGAAAGGTTTACTTTAAGCAGAAAATTTTTTTAAATAATAGAATTTCCAAAACAGAATTATTATCCGGAATGCAAAATAAATTTAATGTAAAAATAATTACTTCAGTTTTAGCAGTAGTTCTTATTAACTTTATTTTTTTAATGAAGTACATTGAGAGGATTGCTCCATACTCAATCTTGATATCGGCGCTTATATCTGCTGTTTATTTTCTTTTCATTTATTTTTTGCCAAAAAATTCATTCACCGACAAACAGAACAAACTACTTTCGGGTATTTTTATTGCAGTATATCTTATTTTATCGATAATACTTTTCAGCGTCATTCCCCAGTTAACATTGAATGTTGATAGATTTAGCGTAATTACATCATTTTGGGATAGTTATTTCAAGTCAGAATATGTATATTTTGCAAAATCCTTCCATGGTAACATGCCCGGTCCTATGCCATTTTATTTTATACTCGCATTGCCATTTTATTTGATCGGAGAATTGGGTTATTTTTCTTTGATGGGATTGATAACTTTCGTGTTAATAATAAGATTGTCAAAGCTTGATTCTCAAAGCATGTTTACAGGTATAATATTACTGATATTTTCAGCATTTTTTATGTGGGAAACTATATCGAGAAGCAATATTTTTTTAAACAGCAATTTGGTGTTGTTTGCAATTTTATTTTTTAGCAACTCTATAAATATGGATAAAAACAGGCATATACTTATAAATGGTGTAATTGTCGGATTGTTTTTATCTACCAGAAATGTGTTGATTATTCCGTTTGTGGTAATGTTTCTTTATGTTTTTAAAACCAAAATTTACAATCTGATCGATATCATTAAAATCTCAGGAATTATTATTTTTACATTTGGGCTTACTTTTGTGCCGTTTGTTGTGAATCATTGGGACGATTTTAAGGTAATGAATCCTTTTATTATACAATCTTCATTTTTGATGCCTGCATGGTTAAGCATAACTTGTGTTATCTTTTCAGTTTCCACAGTTTTATTTATCAAATCATTTCGCGATGTAATTTATTTCAGCGGTTTATATCTATTTATCACTATAGTTGTTTACCTGACTTATCAAGTATTAACTGTGGGTTTCGATAATGCGATTTATCAAAGCAAGGCAGATATTTCATATTTAATTTTATGTTTGCCCTTTTTCTTGTTTTACATTATTTCAAACAAAAGCCAATCTTCTTATCTAATTCCGAAAGATACAAATTTAACCTCAGCAGTTAAATAAAAATTGGTTGTGTGATTTTGTTATGTCAAAAATTTTTTTTTGAACAAAAACTGTTTTAAAAACCTCGAATTAATTTATGCTTACAATTTCTTTTTTTTTAGTTTTTGAATAACACAACATATAGTTAGAAATTCATATAAATAATTCATGATAAACGGAAAAAAAATTGTGGTAGTGATGCCTGCTTATAATGCAGAGAAAACGCTTGAACAAACATATAGTGAAATACCACACGATATCGTTGATGAGGTTGTTTTGACTGATGATTTCAGTACCGACCGCACAGCAGAAATTGCAAAAAATCTGAAAATCACTGAAATTCTTCTTCACGATAAGAATAAAGGTTATGGAGGTAATCAGAAAACCTGCTACAATCGAGCTCTTGAACTTGGAGCTGATATAGTGATTATGTTGCATCCCGATTATCAATATACACCAAAACTTATTAATTCTATTGCTCACATGATTGCATCCGAATTATATCCTGCAGTTATAGCTTCGCGAATTTTGGGGAAAGGTGCATTAAAAGGAAAAATGCCATTGATAAAATATGTTTCAAACAGAATTTTGACCTTAATTCAAAACATACTGATGAGACAAAAAATGTCAGAATATCATTCGGGTTACAGAGCTTTCGATGCAAAAGTTTTGAAAAGTATTAATTACAATCAGAATTCCGATGATTTTATTTTCGACAACGAAATGATAGCCCAGATTTTTTATGCCGGATTTGATATAGGCGAAATTAGTTGCCCAACAAAGTATTTCGAAGAAGCTTCTTCAATTAATTACACGCGAAGCGTAATTTATGGTTTGGGAGTTTTGCGCGTGTCGATGGTTTATTTCTTGTCGAAAAATAAAATTTTAAAGCCAAAACTCTTTCAAAATGTCAGTAAAATTTCTTGAAGCTATTTGGAATAATTTTTTCAGATTAAACAGCGGGAATTATAATATTCAAATATTCAGGTATTTGGTGGCAGGTTTTTTGGCTTTTTCAGTCGATGCATTGCTTTTATTTACATTCACTGAATATTTACATTTTCATTATTTATTTTCTACTGTTTTGGCATATTCTTTTGGTTTGCTGGTGAGTTATATCACCAATATTTCTTGGGTTTTCAACAAGCGAAAGCAAAAAAGACAAACTATAGAAGTGATAATTTTTATTCTGATTACGTTGTTCGGTCTTATTATAACTTATGTTTTAATGTGGTTTTTTACTTCAAAACTTGAAATTTACTACATTATTTCAAAGATTATTACAACACTTGTTGTTTTTGTTTGGAATTTTATTCTAAAAAAATGGATACTTTTCTGATTAATGAATATTTATTCCCATTCTACTTCTTATTTATCAAATTCATGAATTCTTCCCGTGTTTTTGCCTGCTGAAAAACTCCGGTAAAGTCCGATGTGGTAGTTATGGAATGTTGTTTCTGAATGCCACGCATTTGCATGCAAAGGTGTTGGGCTTCGAGTATAACCATAACACCAAGCGGATTCAGTGTTTTTTGTATGCACTCTTTAATTTGCGTAGTCATCCGTTCTTGCAATTGCATACGGCGGGCGTAAACTTCAACAACACGTGCAATTTTGCTTAAACCTGTAATATGATGATTTGGTATATATGCTACATGGGCTTTGCCGAAAAAAGGCAGCATGTGATGTTCGCACATCGAGTAAAAATCGATGTCTTTCACAATCACCATCTGGCGGTAATCTTCCGAAAACATGGCCGAACGTATTAATTCCTCAGGATCCTGTTCGTAGCCGTTCATTAAAAACTGCATTGCCTTCGAAACTCTTTCGGGACTTTTCATTAAGCCTTCCCGTTCAGGATTTTCGCCAAGTAAACTTATAATTTCTTTGTAATGAAAAGCTATTTTATCTGTTTTTTCGGCATCGAATGGTACAGGCTGGTTTATATTAAAATCCATATAAGGAGTTGTTTTTTATCGTTGTATATTTATTTTATCCCTTACAGGATAAGTTTCGCTTTTGTATTGCGGAAAAACTTTTATTAGTTCGTTCCGGAATGCCTGTGCCTGATCTAATGTTGAAAAATCACCCACACGTACTTTCCAGAATGGCGAAGTGTAATTTACATATACACCATGTTCGGGGAACAACTCACGAATAGATTTTTCAATTCTGAATGCTTCGTTTTTAGCCGTACGCTGAACATTGCTCGAGAATACCTGAACACGGTATCCGTTTGATGTTACTGTGCTATTTAAAGCAACTGTTTTTTTCATCAATAGCAAATCTTCTATGCGTTTATCCTGATGAATGGTTACTTTGGCTCCGGTTAATGAGTCGGATTTGGTCAACTCGTCAAAAAAACTATTCTTTGTCCGTCCGTTTTCCTGTGCAGTCAGTTGCAAGACCGGAACTGAAACCAAGAATAATATTAGAATCGAAATAAATTTTATCATCATGCCTAAGTATTTAACTTGTGAAAATTATTGCAAAGTTATAAAATGTTGTCGGCAAACAGAAAATAAGAAGCAAAAAATTTACCATGAATAAAAGTTATATCAGATTTTTGAAACTACAAAAATTGATTCCGACTATAAATCAAATCACTACTGACCGACTAAATATTTGAGATTCTTCGCTTCGCTCTGAATGACAGTGTTTTGTCGTGTTATTAGTTGGGAGGGGGTCGGTTGGTGGCTTCGCCAGCAACCGACCCCCTCCATTATACCTATCTTGCTGAATGTCTGTCATTCCGAACGCAGTGAGGAATCTGAAACATTGATTAAACTAATTAAACTAATTTTTAGTCGGTCAGTAATGAAATCAAATAATTAAAACAACGCACAAACATTATTACTTGCACTGACTTGTTCCCCTCTCTAAAATCCTTTTTTCCATTT
>CAYQWD010000007.1:0-2460 GCA_964420955.1 uncultured Paludibacter sp.
AACCTCAACCAAGAAACCAACGAGAGAAAATCAACAACCAAAGAAGAAACCATGGTTTATGCTGCTGTATTGAAGGAACACATCGAACGTACTGTTGAACTGATTGCCGACATCACGCTGAATTCGGTTTTTCCACAGAAAGAAATCGAAAAAGAACTGATTGTAATTGCAGACGAAATTCAATCGTATAACGACAGTCCTTCCGAATCAGTTTTCGACGATTTTGAAGATTTACTTTTTCAGCATCATCCCATCGGACATAATATACTGGGTAATCTTGATGCTTTAAAATCTTTTAACACAGAACGTTTGACGGCATTTCATCATAAATATTATTACCCGGGAAATATGACATTCTTCTCTGTAGGCAACCTTAAATTTGATAAAATCGTGCGTTTAACTGAAAAATATTTCAACAAAACATATAACGGAAACAATAAACCCGAACGCATTCAGCCCATGGTCATGGGTAATTCTCGCACCGACATCAAAAAAAATACGTATCAAACACATTTTGTGCTGGGCTCAAATGCTTATAATCTCTATCATCCCGACCGTATCAGTATGTTTTTACTGAACAATATTCTAGGAGGCGCAGGCATGAACAGCAGATTAAATCTTTCGCTCCGCGAAAAACATGGTTTGGTTTACAACGCCGAATCGATTTATCAACCTATGACCGACACCGGAATTTGGGCGGTGTATTTTGGTTCTGACCCTGAAAATGCGCTGCGCTGCGAAAAACTTATTCAGGTTGAATTGCAAACGCTTAGAGATAAATTAATACCCGAAACCGCACTAAAAAAATACAAACTGCAAATGCTCGGGCAATTAGCCATAAACAATGAAAATAAAGAAAATATGGCTTTAGGCATGTGTAAAAGTTTTATGAGATTTGGCAATGTTGACAGCATGGAAACTGTACGTGAAAAAATTGAACAAATTTCAGCCCCACAATTGCAACGATTAGCAAACGAAGTTTTCGATGCTGAAAAGTTTGCTGTATTAAGGTACGTATAAAAAAAATACAGAGAAATTGGAAAATTGGAAATATCAGAATTTAAGAAATTAAGAAATTGGAACCGAAAATGAATCCTGAAAATTATATTGATGCACATACTGAAACCGAACCTGATTATCTGAAACTCATCGAACGACGCACATGGACACGTCAACTCAATCCACGCATGATTTCGGGAAAACTTCAGGGCAGGTTTCTTTCAATGCTGTGTTCAATGATTAAACCTGCTCAAATTCTGGAAACAGGAACATTTACCGGCTACTCGGCACTTTGTATGGCCGAACATCTGGCACCCGGCGGAACCATTCACACTATCGAAATAGATGATGAACTGGAAAATACAATTCTCGAAAATTTTGCACTATCACCTTATGCCAACAATATTAAACTTTATATTGGCGATGCCCTGAAAATTATCGATACAATAGAGGAAAATTTCGATATGGTTTTTATAGATTCGGATAAACGTGATTATTTGGCTTGTTACAACAAAGTTTTTCCGAAAGTTCGAACAGGAGGCTACATTTTGGCCGATAATACTTTGTGGGATGGAAAAGTTTTACAGCCTTTAAAAAACAATGACAGTCAAACCCTTGAAATAATGAAATTCAATGATTTTATTGCGAATGACAGCAGAGTAAGTTGTATTATATTGCCTTTACGCGATGGTTTAACCCTTATCAGAAAAAACAAGGAATAACAATGAAGGAAAATTACGGATTTATTTACGAACTTGAATTCAAAGTACGTGATTACGAGTGTGATATTCAGGGAATTGTAAACAATTCATGTTATCAGAATTATCTTGAACATACGCGGCACGAATTTTTAATTGCTCACAATGTGAGTTTTGCCGAACTTCATCGCAGGGGTATCGATGCTGTTGTTTCAAGTATCGAGATGCACTATAAATCTCCATTGCGACCTGGTGAAGCATTTATTTCGAAACTTTATGTAACAAAAGAAGGCGCACGATATATTTTTCATCAGCAAATAAACCGCATTGGCGATAATAAACTTATAGTAAAAGCAAAAGTTGGAACAGTAGTGGTGGTTAAAGGCAAACTCGTATCTTCGCTTCCTGAATTTGACGAACTGATTCAAAAATCAAATCTGCAAGCACAGAAAATAAACTTTTCGTAGTTTTTTTTTGTTAATTAAGCCATGTTGAGGTCAGCCTGAACTTTACAAACACAATTATCTTAACGTTTCTCAGTTCATTTATTTACGCGTTTACTCTTTCACTTATTTACTCGTTTACTAAAATTTAAAAAAATGGAAATAACCAATAATGAATTTCTTCAAATGGAAGAAAAAATCGTAAAAATGCTTCGTACTGTTTACGATCCTGAAATTCCGGTAAATATTTACGATTTAGGTCTTATTTATAAAATCGACATTGCAGAAAGCGGACATTTAACCATCGACATGACACTTAC
>CAYQWD010000007.1:2502-7909 GCA_964420955.1 uncultured Paludibacter sp.
TGAAAGTGTAGAAGGCGTAACAAGTGTGGATGTCAATATAGTTTTCGAGCCTGCCTGGGATAAGGATATGATGAGTGAAGAAGCAAAACTTGAACTCGGTTTTCTTTAAAAACGGTCAATTTCAATAACACATACAATGTTAACCAAAGGGAAAAAAGTTTATTTTATGTCGGATGCACATCTTGGTTCAAGAGTGATACCCGACAATCGATTGCATGAAAAAAAAGTAGTGGCATGGCTCGATTTTATTAAATCAGACGCATCTGCTTTGTTTTTAATGGGCGATATTTTCGATTTTTGGTTTGAATACCGCATGGTAGTACCCAAAGGTTATACCCGATTTCTGGGAAAACTTGCAGAAATGGCAGATGCCGGAGTAGAGATTCATTTCTTCACCGGAAATCACGATCTCTGGACTTTCGGTTATCTCGAAAGCGAAATTGGACTGAAAGTACACTATAAACCTGAAGAAGTAACGCTTGGTTCAAAAAAGTTTTTTTTGGCACATGGCGATGGTCTTGACCCCGATGATAAAGGTTTTCATTTGCTCAGGAGACTTTTTCACAACAAAACTGCGCAGCGACTTTTTCGCGCATTTCCACCTTCTTGGGGTCAGGAGTTGGGGTATGGATGGTCGGCACACAACCGTAAGGTGATTTTAAATGAAGATAATGCATATTCGGGCGAGAAATACGAAAGCATGGTAATTTATGCAAAAAAATATGCCCGGTTACATGATGTTGACTACATTGTTTTCGGACACAGACATTTACCACTCGACTTGCAGCTTGTTGATAACAAACGTTTAATTATTCTGGGCGATTTTGTAAGTTTTTTTTCTTATGGAGTTTTCAATGGTGAAAACTTCTATCTTGAGTTTTTTTAAATAGCTTTAAAACTTAAATCGAGACTTTTTACCGAGTGTGTGAGCGCACCTACAGAAATGTAATCCACACCACATTCGGCATAATCGCGCAGCGTACTGAAAGTAATGCCGCCAGATGATTCGGTTTCGTATTTGCCATTGATTAGTTCAACTGCTTTTCGCGTATTTTCGGGTGTAAAATTATCGAGCATAATTCGATCAACGCCGCCAATGGAAATTACCTGATTAAGTTCATCAAAATTTCTTACTTCAATTTCTATTTTCAGGTTTTTGCTTATTGTTTTGCAATATTCTTTTGCCTTAATAATAGCTTTCTCAATACCTCCGGCAAAATCCACATGATTATCTTTGAGTAAAATCATATCGAAAAGTCCGATTCTATGATTAACGCCTCCGCCAATTTTTACTGCTTCCTTCTCGAGCAAACGCAGCCCGGGAGTAGTTTTACGCGTATCAAGTACGCGGGTTTTTGTTCCTTCAAGCGCTTTTACATATTCACGCGTACGAGTGGCAATACCGCTCATTCGCTGCATAATATTCAGCATCAACCGTTCAGTTTGGAGCAACGACTGTATTTTTCCTTCAACAACAAAAGCAATATCACCTTTTTTTACTTCGGCTCCATCGTTGATAAAAACTGTCATTTTCAGTTCCGGATCGAAAGCATGAAAAATTTTGCGGGCAACTTCTACGCCGGCAATCACACCATTTTCCTTAACTATCAGTTGCGATTTTCCCAAAGCACCTGCAGGAATGCATGAAAGGGTTGTATGGTCGCCATCGCCAATATCTTCGGCAAACCAAAGTGAAATGAGTTGATAAAAATCGTTACTCATTGGAGGATTCAATTCGGAGCTGTTGAATTAATGATTGATTGCCGCTTTTTCGCATCAGAATATATACACGAAAGTTTCCATTTGCAGTAATGAGTGTACCTATAAGGAAACTTGCAGACTCCCGATTTCCATTGTGCAACACGTTGAATGAAGAAACTTTATTTTTTTTAAAAAAATCGGTTATAATACCTGTGGTTTGCTGGCGACTGAAAACATCATTTGTTTTTGCCACCACCAATTCTACATTTGAATTCAGAAAAGGCGATAGTTTAGCAGCATCGCCGTTTCCAAAAGCACTTATAACATCGGTTGGAACTTCGTTTTGGGCTCCTGCTACAGTAAAAACAAACAGCATGAGTAAACTGAGAAGAAATCGATATAAAATATTCGTTTTCATTATATTTTCAAATTTGAGTGAAAAAAAATTGTTGTTAACACTGAAAAGTGTTTATTTTCTGAAGTTATAATGTTCTTTTATTTAATAATCTTCTAAATTTCGTCAAAAAAATGCCATATTTGCATCCTCGAAACAACAATAATACAAAAGTAATTTTTTTCGATGAATAATGGAAATAATTTTTAGTTTATAAATTTACAGCAAATACTGCACCAACAAAGAAAAATCACTACAAAAAAAATGAAAATTATTGTAATGTTAATGGGTAAAACCAATGTAAAACCGGTTGAGGAAATAATGATGGACTATGCCAACAGGCTTAAACATTATATTACAACCGAAATTATGATAATTCCCGAATTGAAAAATACTAAAAATCTGACTGCAGGCACACAGAAAGAGAAGGAAGGTGAATTAATTCTTAAACATATTGATAAATCTGACGATGTTTTTCTGCTTGATGAAAAAGGAAAAATGTTCACTTCGGCAGAATTTGCTGTTTTAATTGAAAAAAGAAATATTGAAGCATTCAAACGCATGATTTTTGTAGTGGGAGGCGCTTATGGATTTTCACAGGAAGTTTACAATCGCGCAGATGGTTTAATTTCACTTTCGAAAATGACTTTTCCGCATCAATTAGTCAGGGCAATTTTTTTTGAGCAACTTTACAGAGCAATGACTATTATTCGTGGTGAACCTTATCATCATGTTTGAATTGTGATTGAGGATTTATGTTTGAAAAAGAAACAGAAAAACTAATTTAATGAGATTTTCAAAAAAATATCGGAATCTGCTTATTGCAATGATATTATTCTTTGCAACAGGTACTTTTTTCGAGTTTTTGTATCGCATTTCTCCTTCGCGCAGTATCGACAGCAGGTATTTTCAGGAAATTCTTACAAGAAAAGAAAAAGAAGCAGACAATTTTTCGAAATTGATATCGGAACAATTAATCTCGGGCAAAATTGATTTGCTTCGAAAAAAAACTCCCGAAACAAGCGGAATAGCTATTTATGTGCAAAAGAAAAATGAACTGCTGTACTGGACAGACAATCATATCGATATCGATCCGCATGAATGTATTCCTTCCGATGAATTCCAACTGAAATCCTATTCGAATGCATGGTGTCTCGAAAAACATGTTCAAAAAGATTCACTGGGCATAATTACCCTAATTTTTATCAAACATAATTTTCCGTATGTAAACGATGTTTTACGAAACGAATTTGCACCTGAATTTAATATTGATGAGAATATTCTAATAAAAACAGGGACAAAAGCTGATAAACATGCAATTTTCAATTCGCACGGAAAGTACTTATTTACACTTGAACCACCTGAAAATCCTGTTTACGACAAAAGAGCAGGTTTTGCTTCATTTCTTTTTTTCGTGGTGTCGATGCTTTTATTTTTTACCGGATTGGCTAATATCAACCTGCTAAGTGTAAAAAAGTTTCTTACTTTCCAGCAATACATTATTGTAATAATAATATCCGGAATTATAACCGGATTAAGTTTGTGGTTTAAAATTCCGGGGTTGCTCTATTGGGATGTTGTATTTTCGGCTCAACAATATGCGTTTAATCCTTTACTTTCATCAATAACTCATCTCACGGTTACAATTTTCTATCTTACTTCAGTCGGATATTTGTTTTATTTCGGCGTCAAATTCAAAGAAAAACAAGGTTTGGTTATCAGCATATTACTTCAATTGTTGACGATTTTGTTTTTTGTTTTCATTTTTGTAATCATAAGAAGTTTGATTTTTCACTCGGGTGTTCAACTCTACATAATAAATTTCCGCGATACTTCTTTTGTTACAATTTGGCTGCATTTGCTTATTTTATTTCTTGCAGTGAGTTTTGGATTGATTTTTTTTAAAATTCACAATTATTTCCATATTAACAAAAAATTAAATCATGCAATAATTATTGATGCTATACTGGTCTTGGCTGTGTCTGTAATTGCTGCATTTATTTCCTTCTCCGATGCTGTTATTTTTGTACCTGCACTCGTAATCCTGTTTTCAGCATTTTATTTATCATATACATTTAAAAATATCAGGAGTTTTTACTGGTTATTTCCTTTGTGGCTTTTTATTTACACCGGTTTCTTTATATTCGGATCAATTGAAATGGGTAATCAGAAAAAGGCTGAGAAGTACAAATTGCTGGCACAGAATATTTTGATAAACGGCAATATAGAAACCGACAGACTAACTGAACTAATGCTCGAGGAATTGGACAATCAACTTTCTGCAGATATCCGAATAAAACAATTAGCTTCCCATCCCGACTCAACGCTTAATGCCAACAACTACCTGAATAAAAATTACCTGCGCGGTTACTGGAATAAATTTGAAATGCGACTCAATACAGCTTCAATCAATTCGGAGCTTTACCTGCAATTCCGCGAAATGATTGCTACTGATGGTGAAAAAATCGGCAATACGCATTTCTATAAAATTCCGACAACGAAAAGCGGAATGGCATTTCTTGGTGTTTTTGGGAGCAGCAATAACACACTCGACTCTGTTTTTTACTATTTGCAATTCTATCCAAGAAAAAATTTCACCAGCTACAGTTTCCCGGGATTTTTACTTTCACCGGTTCAGAATTTACCTGTAAATCAGGATATCAGTATACTTAAATACGAAAATGAAAAACCTGTTTTCATTTCAGGTAAATCTGATATTTTATCAGAAATAAGTTCAATTAAAACATCAAATAGAGATTTTACTGTAAGAAAATACAAAGGAAAAACCATATATACATTGTGGCAAAACAAAGACAATTGTGTACTAATTACCGAAAACAAAACACAAACCACATCGGGATACTTGCTGTATTTTATCTACACATTTTTAATTTATTACGCATTAGTATGGCTTGCAGTACGTTTTTACCTGACTTTTTATCGCAAAAAAAAGTCAGCTTCCGGTTTTACCTCAAGGTTTCAGTATGCTTTTATCGTTTTACTGTTAGTAAGTTTCGTAGGCATTTTCTATGTTTCAGTCAATTTTATTAAGCGAAACTACAGAGATGAACAGATTGCAAAAATTGAAAATAAGAAAAAATACATTCAAAAAGCACTTCAAAATACTTATTACTGGTCGCAAAATCTTTCAAAGGTAAACAAACAGGCGCTCAATCTTGATTTGCAGGAGCTGTCATATATCTATGAAACAGATATTCATGTTTATAACAACAATGGTGAATTGGTAGGCAGTTCCCAGCCATTAATTTTCAACCGGAATCTTACGGGAACACGTATTTCTCCGGTACCTTT
>CAYQWD010000007.1:7933-18275 GCA_964420955.1 uncultured Paludibacter sp.
GACACATTATGAGTTTATTGGCAAGCTGAAGTATCTGGCATCGTACACCGATTTTTATAATGGCGATTTTCTGCAACTTGGTTTTATTGCATTGCCTCAATTTTTAAGTCAGGAAGAAATACAGAGCCAGATTTCCGATTTTATTTCTGTTATCATCCATATTTACCTTATAGTAATATTTCTGGTTATTTTTCTCAGTCTGATAATCGGGAAACAACTTTCGGCGCCGCTTATTTTGATTGAAAACAAGCTTAAAATGATGCGTTTCGGACATCGCAATGAAAAAATAGACTATCAGGCGCATGATGAAATTGGTCAATTAGTAGAGCAATATAACCGAACGATTGACGAACTTGAAAACAGTGCGCGCCTGCTTGCAAGATCGGAGCGTGAATCGGCATGGAAAACAATGGCGAGGCAAATTGCGCATGAAATAAACAATCCGCTCACACCAATGAAACTGACCATACAGCAATTACAGAGAACATTTGATATGAGAGCGAACAATTTCGATGAATATTTTAAAAAATCAACATCAATACTTATCGAACAAATTGACAATTTATCGCGTATTGCCGCATCTTTCTCAAATTTTGCCCGACTGCCCGAAGCGCAATTCAGACGAGTGGATATAGCCGAAAAACTTAGTTCGGCGGTGCAGCTTTTTGCCCACAATCATGAACAGATTGAAGTGAACTATAACGGCCTGCACGAAGGATTATTCGTTTTTGCTGATCCCGAACAGCTTATTCAGGTTTTCAACAATCTTTTAAAAAATGCATTACAAGCTATTCCTGCAAATAAAAATGGTATCGTTGAAGTAACAATAAAAAAATCTGAACAGCAAATAATAATTGACATTTCCGACAACGGTACGGGAATTAAACCGGAAATTGCTGAAAAAATTTTCTCGCCAAATTTCACTACAAAAAATACCGGTATGGGACTAGGACTTACCATTTCCAAAAACATCATTGAAATAACAGGCGGAAGTATCGGTTTTGCTCAAAATGCTCAATTCGGTACAACTTTTACAATCTATTTACCTTTAGAAGAATAAAGCCGTTATGTGAAATTTCCTTTCCCGTCTTTTTAATTTCATAAAAAAGTATGAATAATCAAACTTTTTCATTCAATTTATATATATTTGCGTTGTAAGCAATGATTTCAGGACGAATTAATACAGAAAAAAAATAAATTTAAAAAAATCTATCATGGCAACCACGGCTAAACTTTACAGTTATGATTTCAGCATGACTAAAACCTACCTTCTTGCAATTGCATTTGTGACAGGAAATCTTATTCTACCACAATTGGCACATTTTGTTCCCAATGGCGGTCCTACCCTACTACCAATTTATTTCCTCACGTTAATTGCAGCTTATAAATTTGGTATTAAGGTTGGGTTGCTCACAGCAGTTTTATCACCTTTGGCAAACTCGTTGTTATTTGGCATGCCATTGGCAACTATGCTAACTGTAATACTTGCTAAATCTGTTTTATTGGCAGTTTCAGCAGGTTACATAGCAAACAAAACCGGAAAAATTACACTTCTTAATCTACTGATTGCAGTACTCGGATACCAGCTTATAGGCGGAGTAGCCGAATGGTTAATAACCGGAAGTTTTGATGCAGCAGTGCAGGATTTTCTAATGGGCTATCCAGGAATGCTTATTCAGGTTTTTGGCGGTTATTTAATGTTGAAAGCATTGGCAAAAGTTTAAGTTTTTCAGAAAAACAGGAAATTAAGCAAAATAGAAATTAGGTTAATGATTTTTTATTTTCAATTTTAAAAATAGAAACAATCCGCTTCCTTTTTTTTATTTTTCCCGATTTTCATACTTATTATAAACAATGTACAGCAAAACTTTCGATGAAGTGCTAAAAAGGTTTCAAACTATCGCAATAGATGAAACCTTTGATATGATAGTTGCCATAGCAAATGGGGGAATTATTCCGGCCGGAATCCTCAATCAAAGGCTGGGAATTGAAGTACATTTGTTAAAAATCAATTTTAAAGACGAGTTTCAGAAACCGCGCTACAATACGCCTCAGTTATTAAAACCTATCGATTTCGACTATAAAGGCAAAAAAATTCTGCTGGTTGACGATCGTATTAAATCAGGCTCTACTATCAAACTGGCAAAGGAATTACTGAAAGAAGCTTTATTAATTAAAACTTTTGCTGTGAATGGAAATGCTGATTATCCATTGTATAATGAAACATGTTTCAGGTTTCCATGGGTTTAAAGTTTGATAATTTATCATTTTATATTAGTAGAATACCTGAATCCAATTAAAAAAATTTTACAATTTTAGTTATTGACCTCGTAAAATGGACAGACGTAATTTTTTAAAAGCAGTAGCACTCGCAGGCGCTGCAATTACCGTAAAACAAAGTGGCGCCGTTACACTCTTGTCGCAGAAATTTAATGCTTCATCTCCTTCAAAAGATGTAGATCTTGTAGCTGTAATGGGTGGCGAGCCTGTAGCAATGTTTCGAAAAGGAATTGCAGAAATTGGCGGCATGGGAAAATTTGTAAAAAAAGGGCAAAAAGTGGTGGTAAAACCAAATATTGGTTGGGACAAAACACCTGAGTTTGCAGGAAATACAAATCCCGAAATTGTGGGCGAGATAGTAAAACAATGTTACAAAGCCGGCGCAAGCGAAGTTGTAGTATTCGATCATACCTGCGATGATTGGCGGAAATGCTACAAAAACAGCGGAATTGAAGATGCCGCCAAAGCTGCCGGCGCAAAAATTATTCCGGCTCATGAAGAATCATATTACCGCGAAGTGGAATTGCCAAAAGGAATAAGTCTGAAAAAAACAAAAGTTCATCAGGCAATTCTCGATTCAGATGTTTGGATAAATGTTCCTGTATTAAAAAATCATGGAGGCGCACAAATGTCAATCGCGATGAAAAACTATATGGGCATTATTTGGGACAGAGGCTATTTTCATAAAAACGATCTGCAGCAGTGCATTGCCGATATTTGTACAATCAATAAACCTGCAGTTTTAAATATTGTAGATTCGTACAGATTGATGAAAACCAATGGTCCACGTGGAAAATCGGAAGCCGATGTGGTGCTTGCCAAAGCATTGTTTATATCGCAGGATATTGTTGCCGTGGATACTGCTGCTACAAATTTTTTCAATCAGATACGTGAAATGCCATTGGACAATGTAAAACATCTTGCAAAAGGTGAAGGTTTAAAATTGGGCACAATGAATCTTGATAAACTTAATATTAAACGCATTAAATTGTAAATTCAACAAAAAAATAAGTTCATGCTTCGTAAAATCCGTATAGGAGTTTCACTGTCATTGTTTTTATTAATAACATTTTTTTTTCTCGATTTTGCTGAGTTACTTCCGCGGCAGTTCCATGTACTTACAAAAATTCAGTTCATTCCTGCTTTACTCGCACTTGAAATCGGAATTATCATTGCATTAATAGCTATTACTCTGATATTTGGCAGAGTTTATTGTTCGAGTATTTGTCCGTTGGGTACTTATCAGGATTTGATAAACTGGTTTTCAAAAAAATTTCAAAAGAAAAAACGTTTTCGTTATCTTGAACCGTTAATAATATTACGTTGGTCGATTGTCGGAATTACGCTCGTGGCTTTCCTGTTTGGCTTCAATTTTTTAGTAGGTCTACTCGATCCTTATAGCGCTTACGGACGTTTTTCAGTTCATATTTTCCGACCTGCTTATTTGGCCGGCAACAATCTGCTTGAAAACATTTTTACACGATTCGACAATTTTACATTTTACCGGATGGGAATTTACGTTTTAAGTATTTCCTCGCTCATAATTGCTCTGGTTACACTGGTTACTGTAAGTGTACTTGCTTGGATTAACGGACGTATTTATTGTAACAGCATTTGTCCTGTTGGCACTGTACTTGGATTTTTGGGAAAGTTTTCTCTTTTCAAAATTCGGATCGATAAATCCACCTGCAATTCGTGCGGTTCGTGCGGACGAAAATGCAAAGCATCATGTATCGACACCAAATTACATGAAATTGATTACACGCGTTGTATAAATTGCTTCGATTGTATTGAAGCATGCTCGCAGAAAGCTATGCGTTTTTCTAAACTAAGTAATTCAAAAAACGAAGATAGAACTATTGACAAATCAAAACGCAGGTTTATAATGACGGTTGGAGTTACTTCGGCGGCAGCCGGAAAATTACTTGCCGATAAAAATTTGAATATTCTTGAAACTTCAAAAAAAGCTCAACGCACATTACCAATCAGTCCACCCGGTTCGATAAGTCATAAAAATTTATTGAGCAAATGTACTTCATGCCATTTATGTGTAAGTAAATGTCCATCGGGAGTTATAAAACCTTCTTTTCTCGAATATGGTGTAGCAGGAATAATGCAACCAATGTTGAATTTCGAGAGAGGTTTTTGTAACTATGATTGTACAATCTGTTCGGAAGTTTGCCCAACCGGAGCAATCAAACCTGTTGATATTAACACCAAACACCACACACAAACCGGTAAAGTGCAGTTTATACTTGAGAGTTGTATTGTTTATACAGATGAAACTCATTGCGGTGCATGTTCGGAACATTGTCCTACACAAGCTGTAAGCATGGTTCCTTATAATGACGGTTTAACCATACCACATATAGAAATATCTATTTGTGTAGGCTGTGGAGGTTGCGAGTATATTTGTCCGGCAAAACCTTTCAAGGCAATTTATGTAGAGGGGAATGAATTGCATGAAACAGTTACTATTGTGAAGGAAAAAAAAGATGAATCAATTACAGTAGATGATTTTGGATTTTAGAAACTTTAGTATCCAAACAGAAAATAACTTTCAAAAAAAATAAATATTTAAAACAAAACATTATGCTACTTTCATTATTATTAAACATTGGTTTGCCCGAAATTCTGGGTATCGCTTTTATTGTACTGTTGCTTTTTGGCGCTAAAAAAATTCCAGAATTAATGCGCGGACTTGGCAAAGGACTCGGCGAGTTTAAAAAAGGAGTTAAGGATATAGAAAACGAGATTAAAGATACTGACGAGAAAAAGTCATAACAGGAAACAATGAAATCCACAACCCATTCACGGTGCTTTGTGATGGGATAAATTTATGTAATTCGAGGAAACGACACTTTTAAATTGAGGTTTTAAAACGTCAAACTCTAAAAGCCTAATGTGGAACCCGAAATCTCCAACTCATATTAATTGTCATTCATGAAAAACAATAACGAAACAGGCGAAGCTACATTCTGGGAGCATCTCGAGGATTTGCGATGGACAATCATCAGAATAATGGCGGTTTTGGTTGTTGTTATTATTGCGGTTTTCACAGCTAAGGATTTTATTTTTTCGAAAATTGTTTTTACACCTTTGAATTCCGATTTTATTCTTTATCGCTGGCTTTGTAAACTTGCAGAATTAACAAATTTGCCTGCCTTTTGTCCTGATGAATTTCACCTTGAATTAATAAACATAAATATTTCAGGGCAATTTATGGCACATTTGGGCACTTCAATTACATTAAGTCTTTTAATTGCTGTTCCATATTTGCTTTATGAAATTTGGAAATTTATTTACCCCGCGCTTTATCCGAATGAGAAAAAAAATACCGGATTGGTGTTTCTTATATCATCGGTGCTGTTTTATGTGGGGGCTATAGTAAGCTTTTTTATTATTTTTCCGCTTACCATCCGATTTTTAGGTACTTACTCCGTATCTGAACTTGTACCCAATCAGATTTCAATCCAGTCCTATCTCGGAACTCTTTTTATCTTAGTGTTTGCACTGGGAATAATGTTCGAGTTACCGGTACTTGCTTTTTTTCTCTCGAAAATGGGAATTATCAACCAACAAATGCTCAAAAATGGACGAAAATATGCCATGGTGATAATTCTGATAATCTCTGCTGTAATTACTCCTACAACCGATCCGTTTACATTAATGGTTGTTGCATTACCAATTTATACGCTTTATGAACTAAGTATTCCGGTTTGTAAAAAATAGATATTCACCAAGTAATAACATAAACAATCATAGTTGTCCGCTAAAAATCATTAGATTCTTCGCTTCGGTCTGAATAACAGCATTTTGTATTGATTTTTTTAAGGAACAGGTTGGCGGCGAAGCCGCCAACCTGTTCCTTAAAAAAATATTACTAGCTGATTGTCATCTCGAACGAAGTGAGAAATCTCATTTTAGTCATTCATATTTTTTATACCGGACAACAATGATAAACAATAAAAAAATGGAAAGTATTTCTACTTTCCATTTTTTCAATCAATATATTACGGGATATTCGTATATAAGTCTATTTAACTTTCGGTGGCGTTTGTGTGCCGGGTTTTGCAATATTTTCACGCATAGCAGTGTCGGCTTCTATGTTTTTCATTTTGTAATAATCCATAATGCCAAGATTTCCGCTTCTGAAAGCTTCAGCCATTGCTTTTGGCACTTCGGCTTCGGCTTCGATAACTTTTGCACGCATTTCCTGCGATTTTGCTTTCATTTCCTGCTCGGAAGCTACAGCCATCGCACGACGCTCTTCGGCTTTTGCCTGTGCAATATTTTTATCGGCTTCTGCCTGATCCATTTGTAGTTGCGCACCAATGTTTTTACCAATATCAATATCAGCAATATCGATGGAAAGAATCTCGAAAGCTGTGCCAGCATCCAATCCTTTCTTCAAAACCAATTTTGAGATAGAATCAGGGTTTTCAAGCACACTTTTGTGCGATTCGGAAGAACCGATAGAAGATACAATACCTTCGCCCACACGTGCCAGAATGGTTTCTTCGCCTGCACCTCCAACCAACTGTTTTATATTGGCGCGAACCGTTACGCGTGCTTTTGCAATGAGCTGAATTCCATCCTTTGCTACTGCAGTAACCGGAGGTGTGTCTATTACTTTCGGATTTACCGACATTTGCACAGCCTGAAACACATCGCGTCCGGCAAGGTCAATTGCAGTTCCCATCTTGAATTTGCTTTCGATGCTGAAACCAATGCATGCGTAACACGCTCAGGATGACCGCCAGCCAGATAATGAGCTTCCAAACCATCGCGCGTAACATCGTGCAAATCGGCTTTGTGTGCTTCAATCAGACAAGCAACAATAGTGTGAGGCGGTACTTTTCGTATGCGCATGAGAAACAGCTGAATGAGGGAAATGTTAACTCCGGAAACCTTTGCCGAAATCCATAATAGAAATGGCACATAATAAAAAAACAACAAAAGCAGGATACCAAGTATCACCAGCATAATAATTTCAATTGTTAGCATAATTATTTTTTATTTTTTGAGATGAATATTAATTTGTTTCGTGTTTCGTGTTTTCTTCCCCTGTTTCCTTGTTTTTACATTAATTTGTTCCTTGTTTTCTCAACTCCTTGTTTCCTGATTACTTAACTTCAGACTTTCTTCTCCACCAATACATTTGTGTTTAAAACTTCGAGTACAACTATTTGTTCTCCGTCATCAATAAAATCGGAATTTGTTTTTGCTTCAACTATAAATCCGTTTACTTTTACTTTTCCCATGGGTGCAAGCCTCGAAACAGCTATTCCTATATCTCCATGCTGTATTTTTACGTCTTTAAGTGGATCGTTTTTACTATCTATTTCAGTGTTGAGCGCCATTTTTTCGAGTGCGCGCGAACGTAAAAAAAACCAAACTGCCAATGCCATCGCAAATATTGACAAAAGAAGTGTTAAATGACCTGCAGTGCTACCTAACGCATCGTAAGCATAATAAATGGCGCCACCAAAGAATAAAACTCCGGCAATGCCGGCAACTGATATGCCTGGAATTAAAAATAATTCTATCAGGAGTAAAACTACTCCCATTATAACCAACAAAATTACTATTACAGTTTCCATGTATTAAATTAATATGGTGTAAAAATACATATAAATTTTTACTTTTGTTTTTTTTGACGGATAAAAATTATTTCTTCATTGCGTATATTCACTTGTCTTACTTTGATTTCATTCTGCATTATCAATAATTCCGATTCTTTTTGCAGAATAGTCTGTGCTAATTTATTCTTGTCGCTCTGGGGTTTTTCAAATTCTTTTCTTAATTGGTTTAAATAATTTACCGATTGATTATAGTTACTATTCATTTTCTGATATTCTTTCCAGGAAATTAATGCAGCCGGATTCTGGAAATCATTATAACTCGAATAAATTAAACTATCGGTAACTAAAAATGAAAATTCATTTTTTTCGGTTGAAACTTCAGTTATGGTTTGTTGATTGGAGGTATTTTGATTTTTTTTGGTTTTACGATACATTTGTAAAGATCCGGCAAGCCTCAATGTATCCTTATTTTCGGTCCGATATATTATTTTATCGTTATTATACCTGAACTTATATATAACTATTTTACCCTTGGGCTGCCTGCGGTCTGTAGCAAACCAACCTATGCCTTGCAACTCATCTATTGCCATCATATAATCATTCCAGGGCGAGTTAAACGGAAAACCAACATTCTCAGGATTAAGAAAGCCCTGTGAAATTGATGAATAGCGGGTAACAAAAATATCGTATCCTCCAATTGAATTTTCACCATCCGAAGCGTAATAAAGTGTAAGTCCATCGGGAAGTAGAAACGGATAATTCTCGTTGTCGGCTGTATTTACTGCTTTTGAAACAGCAACCGGCGCTGACCATTGATCGAGCAACCGATAAGTACTAAAAATATCGATATTTCCGGCTAAAGTATCGGAAAATATCTGCCTGTCGCCGCGTTGCGTGGTATAAGTTATTTTATCCACAGCAAGATCTTTGCCTTGTTTTATTATTGATTGCCTCAAAACACCAAGTTCGGGAGCCAAATCGTATTTCTTCAAGAATGCAGTTTTATCAGTAATTACACTATCGATAATAGCTATATCTTCAATACGTTTTAATAGACGTGCGGCTGTTTCGGCTCGTTTTTTTTGTAACTGAATTTTGGGAATGCGTAAATCCTCGGGCGAAAGAGAATTCAGAAAATTGTCGAATGCTATTGTTGCATCATCGAACCTGTAATGATTAAACAACGATTCGGCAAGATACCATTGTGTAAGCGGAAATTTTGTTCCGGATATTTCAAAGTTTTTTATTGCATTATCCCAATCATTTAACTCGTAATTGCAACGGGCAAGCCTGTAACTGAGAAGCGGATCAGCAGGTTTTGACTTTAATAATGTCTCGTAAAGCGTTTTTGCTTTTGCGTATTGTTTTGAGTTAAACATTCGCTCGGCTTCGGCTGCTGATTGAGCAGAAGCAAAAGTGTGGATTGTTAGAAAAATGATAATTAAAAATTTTATTTTCATCAAAAAAATTATTTCAGTTTAAATTTTTAGTAATAATGAATCCATGTCGTAGGCATTAAATTCACTTAGACCTGAATACAGCTCTATGGCATTTTTTACATCAACAATATATTTTTGAGGAGCTAATACCCTATTGTTGTTAATCAAATCTGTAATTTGCTCAACGGCAAGCGCATTTCACTTAATTTCAAGTGAAGTTTGAATTGATTTATTCTGTTTCTTTTTAGTAATTCAGTTGGTGGTTTCATTATTTTTGGTGATTTATTTTCACCTAACTTTTCAGAAATGGAAGAAATCAGTTTTAATATTTCACTTGTTATTTCATTAGGTGGTTTCATATTCCACTGTTTTGATAGTGTCATTTGATAGTATCAAAGATAATAGTTTTGACTGAAATTCGAAAATTCATTTTTTAAATTAAACCAACGACCGATGCTATAGGCATTTGACGTCTCTAAACGTAAGGGAGCGGGAGAATTCGCTGTATGCCACGGTGGACAAAATGAATGTGGGCGCAAAACTGCCTAAGTGCACAGCTTGTCCTGATTTATCGTGGTCAGCCTGCCTGTGGACTAAGAACGCGTGTTAGCAGCTGGACGTTTTTTTCGATATCAAATTATCTGTTTTTAGATTTCAATCATTTCAAATGCCAACATCATATTGTTAATTTCCTCTAAATCATCAGCTCGTAAATCAAACCATTCACCTCTTGTACAATCCAAATGTAAAATATAATGAATACGTTTTTCTACCCAATTTGGAGCATTATATACTTTTAGTAATCTTAAATATTTAGGATGTCCTACTTGAAGTTGTTTAAGACGTTTTAAAGGGTCTTTTGAGTATCCTATTTTTACTTTTTCACCATCCGTAATTAAATAAATCATCAATTTTACCTCCTAATAAAAAAGCCCCTCAAAGAGGAGCAATGAAATAAGGGGTTTAAACCCCTTGTTAAACTACAGTTAGGCTATTTAAGACATAATTAATATCTGATGATCTTAAATGTTGTAAATT